>JBFHRT010000136.1:0-6103 GCA_041591575.1 Spongiibacteraceae bacterium | reverse complement strand
TTGAAGACGATAAAGCCGGTGTCGACGGCGAAACGTTCACCCCCCAATAACACCTCGACCGTGTGGGTGTGCCCGCCGAGGTAGTCGTTGGCCTCAAACAGCGTGACCTGATACTTCGAAGCCAGCAGATAGGCGCAGGTCAGCCCCGAAATACCGCTACCGACGATCGCAACGCGTTTCACGACTCACTCCTGCGCAGGCGCCGCGCCAGCGGCAACCATACAGCGTAGGGCAACCAGGACAGCAGGCGCATGGCCACAACAAAGCCGGTAGGAAAGGCAATTTCGCGACGCCCGCGGGCCAGCCCCCGGCGAATCGCCTGCGAGGCCTGGGCGACCGACACCCGCCCGGGCATCGGAAAATCATTGCGACGGGTGAGCGGCGTATCGACAAACCCCGGGCGAATCAGGCTCACTGCCAGCCTGCCCTCGGGCAGGTCCACCGCCAGTGCACGGGTTAGATAGTCCAGCGCCGCCTTCGATGCGCCGTAAGCCTCGGCGCGCGGCAGCGGCAAAAAGGTCACCGCCGACGACACCAGCGCCAGCCGGCCGCCATGACGAATGCGCGGTATCAGCGCCTGCAGGCAGTTTGCCGTGCCCAGCAGATTGCTCGATACCACCCGCGTCAGCAGCGCGGCATCGAACTGCTCCGCATCGTTAACATATTCACAGACGCCGGCATTGAGTATCACCAGGTCCAGCGAGGGTAGCGATTGCGTTGCCGCCATCACCGCATCGGCGTCAGTCATGTCGAACAGGCAGGGAGTGACATCGTGTAACGGCGACAGTGAGGCCTCGCGACGCGCGCAGGCAATGACCTCCCAGCCGTCGCGGTGATAGTCCTGGGCCAACTGCAGGCCAATGCCAGAGCCGGCACCGGTGATCAGCACTCGTTTCATGCGCCTAACCTCCTCTTGATGGCGCGAATGATTCGCCCCATCACCGGCAGCTGCTCGTACAACATGGCGCCCAGGTCAAAATAATCCCGGTGCAAGGTGATTTTGTCGCCAAACTCCAGATAGCTGGCGCCATCTACCACCACTGCCGAGCCTCGAGCCAGCCGCGGATGCACCATACGCATGGTCCACTGCAGCCAGGCGTGGCCCTCGCTTTCGTCGCAGCGGTGAATGGTAAAGCTCAGTTGCTCCACACCCCCGAGCAATTGCTCGAAATAGCGCTTCAATGCATCGAGCCCCTGTAAACGATGGGCCGGGTCCTGGAAGAACACTGCGTCGTCGTAGAGCTCGGCCAGCTGGTGGCTGTCCAGCGACTCCAATGCCTGATAGAAAGCCTGAAAGCGCTGCAACACAGGAGACATCGGCTACTCCTTGAGGGCCTCGAACATGGCCACGGCTTCGCGCCGCGCCCGCGCGTGATCCACTAGTGGCGGTGGGTAGTCACCACCCCGCCCCTGCTCGCACAGCCAGCTGTGCGGCGTGTGCAGCTGCGCCAGCGGCACGTCGGCGAGCTCCGGCAACCAGCGGCGGATAAAACAGCCGTCGGGATCGAATTTCTTGCCCTGGGCGGTGGGGTTGAACACGCGGAAATACGGTGCAGCGTCGGCGCCGGTGCCCGCCGCCCACTGCCAGCCGCCATTGTTGCTGGCAAAGTCGCCATCGAGCAGCTGGCTCATGAAATAGGCTTCGCCACGGCGCCAGTCCACCCGCAGGTCCTTGGTGAGAAAACTGGCCACCACCATGCGCAGGCGGTTGTGCATCCAGCCACTGCGGTTGAGGCAGCGCATGGCCGCATCGACGATGGGAAAGCCGGTCTCACCTCGACACCAGGCGGCGAAGCCGGCGTGGTCATCACGCCATTGCAGTGCTCGCGTCTCTGCCTTGAAGGGCTGGTGGCGGCTGAGGCCGGGGAAAGCGGCCATCAAGTGGCGATAGAACTCGCGCCAGATCAATTCGTTGAGCCAGCTAAAACCGCTTTCACCGCGGCTCAGCGGCAGGCTGCCCAGCGCCTGCTCGATGGCGGCCAGACACTGCCGCGGCGACAGCACGCCAAGCGCCAGGTAAGGCGACAAGCCTGAGGTCTGCGCGCTGGCCGGGTAATCGCGCAGCTGCGCGTATTGCTCCAGTCGCTGCTGGCAAAACGCCTGCAGCTGCGCCTGGGCGGCGTTTTCGCCCGCTGGCCAGTCATCGCAGTCGGCAAAGCTGCCGCGAAAATCGATCGCCGGCACGGCGCAGGCGTCGCCGCGAGGCTGCGGCTCGGGGTACACCACGTAGCTGTTGCGCTGCAGGTTCTGCAACCAGGCCCTGGCAAACGGCGTGAATACCCGGTACATGGCGCCCTGTTGATTGAGCACACTGCCCGGCGGCAGCACAACATCGCCGTCGAAGCGATGCAGCGGCAACGCCAGCGCCGCCTCAACGGCAGCGTCGCGCGCCGCCTCATTAACCCCGCACTCGCGGTTACAGAACAGCGCACGAATGCCCTTGCCGGTCACCCAGCGCTGCAGCACGCCCGGCACCTCGGCAAAGGTATCCGCCTCCAGCACATCCAGGGGTATGGCCAACGCCGCCAGGCGCTCGGCCAGCGACTGCAAATTGCGGCGGATAAAAGCCTGCTGCCGCGGCGCGGTGTTATGCCGCTGCCACTGTCCGGGGCAGGCAATGTAGACCGCCCTCACCGGCACATCGCCGGCGGCGGCGCGATACAGCGCGGGGTTATCCGCCGCCCGCAGATCGGTCCTGAACCACACTAAATGCGTCATGGTGCATCCTCGCCAGCTCGCTGAGCGTTTCCGCCCACGGCAGGCTCAACCAGCCTCGATCCTGATAGGCACGCCCCAGCGCGCCTACCAGCAGCGTGCCTTGTGGCAGCTGCATTTGTGCCTCGCGCAACCGCGATGCCGTCAGCCCGGCGCCGAGGTGAATCACCCAGCTGTGCACCGGCAAGCGCTGTGTTAACAGCGGCAGCTCGGTCGGAGCGACAGACCCCAGCAGGCGCCCGCGGCACTCCAGACCCTGCAGTTCGAAGTTCAATAGCCCCAGCGTCAGCGGCGATGCTTCGCCCAGGCTGCCCAACGCTACCCAGGGCCCCGACTGGATACGCGTTTTCTGCGCCAGCCTGCTGGCCAGCCAGCAGTGAACAATTTGCTGCAGTGACTGGCGATCCGGTCGCTGCAGTGATGCCAGTTCCTCCAGCCACGGCTCTAACACGTGTCTGAGCAGCAGTTCACTGGGGTAAAGCGCGCAGCACTCGTCCAGCAGGCTGTCGAGGCGGCCGATGTTGATGTCTACCGCTGCGCTGTGCAGTGCCGCAACGGCGCGCCGCCAGTCATCGCCGGTGCTGACCTCGGCCTGCGGCGTCGCCAGCAAGCTGCCGACCTGGCCGATGCTCACCCCCTGCTCCAGCCAGCGCAGGATCTGGCGTATGCGCTCTACATCCTGAGCCGAATAGAGGCGGTGCCCCTTGGCGGTTCGCTCCGGGTTCACCAGGCCATAGCGGCGCTGCCAGGCCCGCAGCGTGACCGGATTGACGCCGGTCATGCGTGATACCTCTCGGATGGGAAATCGCCGCGCGTCGGACATGGGCTAACTCAGTTACCGCATCGGTGGTTTAGGACATACCTAGACCCTACCCATAGCTATACAACAATTCAACCTGTGTACAACTATCAACTCGATAGCGGTTGCCTATTGGCCAGCCACGGAGAGCTGCGCGCACTTGTAGCGCCAGTGGCCGCTGTCTACCCTCAAAGGAAGCTCACCGCCGCATTGGCGGTACGAGCTACGCCAATGCCTTAACAGGACCGGGCAATGAAGCAATGGCTGCAGGCGCTGGGAATGACGCTATTGCTGGGGCTGACTGTGGCCTCCGCAGAAGCCGCGCCGATTTGGTTACTGGATATTCGCGACGCCATCGGCCCCGCCACCGCCGACCATGTGGGCCGCGGCCTGGCCGCCGCTGAAGAAGCCGGCGCACCGCTGGTGATCCTGCGCATGGACACCCCCGGCGGGCTGGACAAGTCCATGCGTCAGATCGTTAAGGCTATTCTCAAATCGCGTGTGCCGGTGGCGGGTTATGTGGCCCCCGGCGGCGCCCGCGCCGCCAGCGCCGGCACCTATATCCTGTACGCCAGTCATATTGCCGCCATGGCACCGGCCACCAATATTGGCGCCGCCACGCCGGTACAAATCGGCGCACCGGGCATGCCCGGCGCGCCGGAGCCCGAGCCCAAAGGCAAGGACAAATCCCCGGCAGCCGGCACCGCCATGGAGCGCAAAATCATCAACGATGCCGTGGCCTACATGCAGGGCCTGGCGGAACTGCGCGGCCGTAACAGCGAGTGGGCCCAGCAAGCCGTGCGCGAGGGCGCCAGCCTCGCCGCCGAGGAGGCGCTGAAACTGGCGGTGATCGACCTGCTCGCCACCAGTGTTAACGACCTGCTGCGCCAGCTGGACGGGCGCGAGGTGAACATCAATGGCGCCAGCGTCACCCTGGCCACCGCAGACGCCGAGGTCTACGTTCACGCGGCCGACTGGCGCAGCGAATTTCTGTCGGTGATCACCGATCCCAATGTTGCCTACATCCTGCTGTTGCTGGGCATCTACGGGCTGATTTTCGAGTTTTCCAATCCCGGCATGGGAGTGCCCGGCATTGTCGGCGCCATCTGCATTCTGCTGGCGCTGTACGCCTTTCAGGTACTGCCCATCAGCTATGCCGGCTTGGGGCTGATCCTGCTCGGCATCGGCCTGATGGTGGCCGAAGCCTTCGCTCCCAGCTTCGGTGTGCTGGGGCTGGGTGGTGTCATCGCATTCGTGATTGGCTCCATCATCCTGATGGACACCGACCTGCCCGGCTACCAGATTGCGTGGCCCATCATTGTCGCCTTTACCAGCTTCAGCGCGCTGTTGATGCTGGTGGTGCTGGGGCTGGTGGTGAAAGCGCGCCGGCGTGCCGTGGTTACCGGCCTGCCCCACCTGATTGGCTGCGAGGCCTCGGTGGAGTCGGTACGCGATGGCATTGCCTATATCCGCCTGGAGGGCGAGCTGTGGCAGGTCTTCAGCGAAACGGCGCTGTCCCCCCGCGATCGCGTGCGGGTTAACGCCGCCACCGGCGTGACGCTTAACGTGTCCAAGGTGGCGGATAACGCCCCAGACAAACCACAGGGAGAATCACCGTGACCACTGCCTTCGATTTCTTCGGGCTGACCTGGCTCATCCTGATACTGATACTGCTGATGTCGATGTTTCGCGTGCTGCGCGAATACGAACGCGGTGTCATCTTCTTGCTTGGCCGCTTTTACAAGGTGAAGGGGCCGGGGCTGATCATCGTCATCCCCATGATTCAGAAAATGGTCAAGGTGGACCTGCGCACGGTGGTGATGGACGTGCCCACCCAGGACGTGATCTCCCGCGACAATGTGTCGGTGAAGGTCAACGCGGTGTTGTATTTCCGTGTGGTCGATCCCGAAAACGCCATCATCAAGGTGGAAAATTATTTCGAGGCCACCAGCCAGCTGTCCCAGACCACCCTGCGCTCGGTACTGGGCCAGTACGAGCTGGACGACATGCTGGCCAACCGCGACCAGCTCAACGGCGCCATTCAGGATATTCTCGACAAACAGACCGATGCCTGGGGCATCAAGGTGTCCAATGTCGAGATCAAGCACGTGGATCTCGACGAGAGCATGATCCGCGCCATCGCCCAGCAGGCCGAGGCCGAACGCGCACGGCGCGCCAAGGTCATCCACGCCCAGGGTGAATTCGAAGCAGCTCAGCAACTGCTGGAAGCCGCCAAAAAACTCGCCGAACAACCCCTGGCGATTCAGCTGCGCTATTTGGAAACCCTCAATTCCATTGCCGGCGACAAGAGTTCCACCATCGTGTTCCCGCTGCCCATGGATATTCTCGAAGCACTGAGTAGACGCGGCAACTGACACGACAATACTTGGGCGTCCATTTCCGGCGCGTCATCATCACTTGTATGAGCGCTCGCCGCTTTGTTAGCGTGGCGCCTATCAAGCCGCCACAACGCGGGATGCGTGCAGGAAGGAGAACTCAGCAATGAGCATGGACACACTCAAGGACCCCTCACTTTTCAGGCAACAGTGCTATATCGGTGGCCGCTGGGTTGACGCCGACAACGGCGCG
>JBFHRT010000135.1:0-6110 GCA_041591575.1 Spongiibacteraceae bacterium | reverse complement strand
TACAGCAAGGCCAACGGCAATTACGTGTTTATCAAGCACGGCGAAGAGTACGTGACCAAATACCTGCACCTGCACAAACGCGCGGTGCGCACCGGCCAGCGCGTCAAGCAGAAGCAGACCATCGGCTGGGTCGGCTCCACCGGCTACGCCACCGGCCCCCACCTGCACTACGAGTTCGTGGTCAACGGCGTACACCGCAATCCGCGCACGGTGCTGGCCAAACTGCCCAAGGCCAAGCGCATCACCCCAACCGAAATGCCGCGCTTCAAGGAAAAGATCGCCGGCCTGGAGTTGCAGCTAGCCACCTACGCCGGTCAGCGCGGCTACCGCGACAGTGCACAACTGGACGCGGATAACAGCGACGGATGAAACGCTATATCGGCCTCATGTCCGGCACCAGCCTGGACAGCATCGACGCCGCCCTGGTGGCCATCGACGGCGATCACATCCAGTTGTTGCAGGCCCTAAACCACCCGCTGCCTGAGCCGCTGCGCAGCGAACTGCTGGCGCTGACCCAGCCCGGCCCTGACGAGATCGAGCGCCTGGGCGTGGCCGACCGCGAGCTAGGCATCGCCCTGGCTGAAGCCGTGCAGGCAGTGCTGGCCACGGCGGGCCTCAGCGCCGCCGACATCACCGCCATTGGCAGCCACGGCCAGACCCTGCGCCATCGTCCGCCGGGCCCGGAGCGCAACCAGAACCGCGCCTTTACCCTGCAGATCGGTGACCCCAATACCCTGGCCCAGCACACCGGCATCACCACCGTCGCCGATTTCCGCCGCCGCGATGTCGCCGCCGGCGGCCAGGGCGCACCGCTGGCGCCGGCCCTGCACCGCGCCCTGTTTTACTCCCCCCAGCAGCACCGCGCGGTGGTCAATATCGGCGGCATGGCCAATATCAGTGACCTGCCCGGCAGCGGCGAGGTCATCGGCTGGGACTGCGGCCCCGGCAATGTGTTGATGGACAGCTGGATTCAGCACCGCCGCCAGCTGGCCTACGACGCCGACGGCCAGTGGGCGGCCAGCGGATGCGTCGACCCGGCGCTGCTGGCGCGCCTGCAGGCACTGCCCTACTTCCACAGCGGCGGCAGCGGGCCGCGCAGCACCGGGCGCGAGGACTTCCACCTCGACAGCCTGCTGGCACTGCTGGACCAGGGTCCCGTGCCGGCCGATGCCGACGTACAGGCCACGGTACTGGAATTCACTGCCCGCAGCATCGCCGCGGGCATCGACAGCCTGAGCGGTGTCGAGGCGGTGTATGTCTGCGGCGGCGGCGCCTACAACAGCACACTGATGCAGCGCCTGCGGGAGCTGTTGCAGCCCCGCCTGCTGGCCACCACCGCCGAGTTGGGGCTGGCCCCAGAATGGGTGGAGGCCGTGGCCTTCGCCTGGTTGGCCAGCCGCAATCTTGAGCGGCTCCCCGGCAACTTGCCGGCCGTCACCGGCGCTAGCGCGCCACTCATCCTCGGCGGCATCTACCCTGCGTAGCGCCGCGCAAACCGGCAAGCTCACAGCGGCGACGCAGCTGCGTCGCGCTCACTACACTTTGGCTATGTGCCGCGCCCTCCGCCAACACCCGCCACTGCTGCGCTTGCTGCGCGGCGCCGCACTGCTATTACTGGCCACCAGTGCCAGCGCCGAGCTTCGCATTGAAGTCCGCGGCGTCGACGAGGAACTGGCCGCCAATATCCGCCACCATATCGGCGAACTCGGCGAGCGCGAACGCAGCCGGCCGCGGCAGTTGCAGCAGCGGCTGGAGCGCGCCGTTACCGAGGCCAGCCAGGCGCTGGGTTACTACCGCAGCGAGTTTCACTACCAGCTGAACGGCGACCGGCTGCAACTGGAGGTGAGCGCCGACAATATCGTGTACTGGGGGGAGCCTGAGATCAGCGTCGATGCCGAGGCGACCGCCGTGCCCGCCATCGCCAAACTGCTGAGCAATCACCCCTTCATTGCCGGCGAGCGCATTCGCCACCCGCACTACGACAGCTACAAGCAGCAGCTGCTGGAGCTGCTGCGCGAGCACGGCTTTATCGACGCCCGCTATCTCAGCAGCCGCCTGCGCATCGACCTGGATCAGCGACGGGCCACCGCAGTGCTGCAGCTACAGGCCGGCGCCCGCTACCGGCTCAGCGCCATTCACTTCAGCGGCAGCACCTTGCGCGAGTCGCTACTGCGCCGGCTGTCGCCGCTGCAGCCGGGCGACACGCTGCAACGCAGCGCCGTCACCGCCTTCCAGCGCAATCTGCAAAACAGCCTCTACTTCGATGAGGTCACGGTGAAAACCCTCACCAGCGAACCCGACGATGCCCAGTTGCAGGTCGCCCTGCGCGACGCCCCCAGCCACCAATTCGGTATCGGCCTGGGCTACGGCACCGACACCGGGCCGCGCACGCGGCTGCGCTGGGAACTGCCCCATATCAGCGACCGCGGCCACCGCCTGAGCTCGGAGGCCAAACTCTCGCAGCCCATTCGCGAGTTCGGCAGCGTCTACCGCATCCCACTAGCCCAACCGCTGTACCAGAGCCTCAACTTCAGCGCCGACTGGACCGAGAAAAACCTGGAAGACACCAGCAGTGACCTCGGCCGATTCGGCGCCACCATCAGCGACCGCCTCGGCCAGCACTGGACTCTCAACTACGGCACCACCATTGAATTTGAAGGCTATCGCCAGGGCAGCCAGCCACGCCAACACGTGCTGTACGCGGTGCCAGGCGTCAGCGTCAGCCGGCTGGAGCTGGCACCGGGGCCAGACCCGCTGCGCGGTTACAAGACCACGCTGGCACTACTGGGCTCGACACCGGCACTGGGTGCCGACAGCGACTTTCTGCGGCTGACTGCCGGCCACCAGCGGCTGATCAGCCTCGGTGGCAGCCACCTGCTGCTGGCCCGGGTCGAGCTGGGCGCCATCAGCAGCGGTGACATCGCGCGCATTCCCGCCTCCAAACGCTTCTTCACCGGCGGCGACCGCAGCGTGCGCGGCTTCGACTACGAAACGCTGGCAACCAGCGACGACGCCGGCGAACTGATCGGCGGCCAGTACCTCAATGTCGCCAGCCTCGAGTACAGCGCCAAGGTAGCCGAGCGCTGGCGCCTGGCCCTGTTCACCGACGGCGGCCGTGCCTACAACGACTCCAGCGAGCGCTGGCACCGCAGCGCCGGTCTCGGCCTGCGCTGGCTGTCGCCGGTGGGCCAGGTGCGGGTGGATGTCGCCACCCCGGTGGGCGAGGACAAGCGCAGTCTGCGCCTGCACATCTATATGGGGCCACCGCTGTGAGTGCGCGGCCCTGGCAACGGCTGAGCGCAGCGCTGCTGGTGCTGCTGCTAGTCATTGCCACCGGCGCAGGCTGGCTGCTGGCCAGCGAGGCCGGCAGCCACTGGTCGCTGCGCCAGCTCCAGCGCGCGCTGCCAGCCTTGTCCCTGAACGGCATCAGCGGCAGCTGGCTGCGAGGGCTGACGCTGGAGAGCCTGAGCTGGCGCGAGGCCGAGCTGGAGGTGTCACTGCAGCGCCTGCAGCTACAGCTGGAACTGCCGGCACTGCTGGAGGGGCGCCTGCTGCTGCGCGAGGCCAGCGCCGCGGAACTGGCAATAATTGTGGCAACCAGCGCCGACGCCGCCCCCACCGCCGAGCCGATACCACTGCCGACGGTGGCGCTGCCACATCCGCTGCGACTGGAGGCACCCACCCTGCAACTGCAGCGCCTGCGTATCCGCAGTGGCGACAGCGAGTTCGAACTGCAGGGCATTGCCACCCAGCTTTACTGGCGCGGCAGCCGCATACAACTGGCCCGGCTCACTGTGGCCTGGCAGCAGGCCAGCCTCAGCGGCGACGGCGAACTGCGCCTGCACGGCGACTACCCGCTGCGCTTACAGTCGCGACTGCAACACCCACAGCTGCCCGCAGCCACCGCGGTGCGGGCCCGCGGTTCACTGCGACAGCTGCGGCTGCGCGCCGAACTCGGCGGAAACTGGCCGCTGCAGCTGCGCCTCGCGCTGGCACCGCTGGACCCCGAATTGCCACTGCAGCTGCGCGCCAGCTCCACCGCGCCGGTCGTCGCCGGCGCCGGCGACGACCACATCACCCTGAAGCGCTGGACACTGGAAGCCGATGGCACCCTCGCCGCCCTGGATGGCAGGCTCAGCGCCGACACCGACGACAGCCGCTACGGCGCCGGCCAGTGGCGCGGGCAGCTCAGCCTGCGCGACGATCAACTGGCGCTGCGGCAGCTGCGCTGGCGCCGCGGCGACGCCGACACCCTGGCACTGGATTGCGATGCCGAGCTGACGGCGGGCCGCTGGCACTGCGCCGGCGGGCTGCACGAGCTGCCGCTGCAACCACTGTTCGCTCAGCCGGCCATCGTCTCCACCGACCTGCAACTGAGCGGGCAATGGGCGCCGCAGTGGGCATTGACGGCAGCACTGAACAATATCCGCGGCCACTGGCGCGACACCGCGCTGAGCGGCGAGCTGCAGCTGCAGGGCGGCGACGGCCGCGACTGGCAGCTGCGGCAACTGATGCTGCGCAGCGGCGACAACCAGCTACAGGGAAAGGGGCGCCTTGGTGCCCACAGCGAGCTGACAGTGCAGCTGCAGCTGCCGGCACCACAACAGTTATACCCGCCGCTACAGGGCCGGCTCCACGGCGACCTGCGCCTGGCCGGGCGCTGGCCCGAGCCCGACCTTAGTGGCCAGCTGCGCGGCGACAACCTGCGTTATGGCGACTGGCAGCTGCGCCAATTGCGCGGCGAGTTCGCACTGCCTCGGCTGGGGCTGGCCGCAGGACAGCTGCGATTGACGCTGCAAGAGCTGGCCGGCGCCACGCCCGCCCCCATCAACGCCACCCTGCGCGCAGAGGGCTCGCGCCAGCAGCACCGGCTGCAACTGGCCCTGAACGACAGCAGCGGCGGCGAACTGCAATTGCGCTGCCAGCAACAGCAACGCGGCGAGTCTTACGCGCTGGACTGCCCGCAGCTGTCGGGCCGCTACGCGGCCGTGGCCGGGCGCGATATCACCGGGCCAGCCGCCGCCGAGCCTGTTCCCGCCGAGGCAGCCGCCGCCGAGGCAGCCACCGCCGGGGCCGCCGCCGACAAGCCCGCCACCACCACTGAAAGCGTATCCTGGCAGGCTGAGCAGACACTGGCCCTGCAGTGGCAGTGGGCGCCCTGGCAGCTGCAGGTGCAACCGCTGTGTCTGAGCGCCGACAGCGCCCGGCTATGTCTGGAAAAAAGCCTGCAGCTCAGCGCCGGCGACGCCAGCGCCAGCGCCGAACTCAGTGGCCTGCCACTGCGCTGGTTCACCCCCTACCTGCCCCGCACCCTGCGCCTGGAACGCGACGCCCAGGCTGCGGCGACCCTGGAACTGAGCTCACTGCAACCGCCGCGCGGACGCGCCACCTTGACGGTGCCGGCTACTCGCTGGCAGTGGACTGGGGTCGAAAGTGAGGCCAGCGCCTCGCTGGAAAAACTGAGCGCGACCCTGGCACTGGAGGGCGAGCGCGCCCAGCTGCGCGCCGGCGCGCGCTCGCCTGAACTCGGTGAGCTGACTCTGGATATGACCGTGACTGAGCCGGCAGCGGCGCGGCGGCTGGCCGGCGAGTTTCGTTTCCAGCGGCTGCAGCTGGCGGCGCTGGAGTGGCTACTGCCCCGGGACTACGCCATGAGCGGCACCGTGGACGGGCGCGCGCAGCTGGGCGGCAGCCTGAGCCAACCACTGCTGGACGGCGGCCTGCGGCTGCGCGGCGGCCAGCTGCAGCTACCGCTGCTGGCCGAACC
This sequence comes from Spongiibacteraceae bacterium, assembly GCA_041591575.1. GTDB lineage: Bacteria > Pseudomonadota > Gammaproteobacteria > Pseudomonadales > Spongiibacteraceae > JBFHRT01. The sequence continues at coordinate 343 of JBFHRT010000135.1, read as the reverse complement.
GCTGCGCGAGGTTGAATTGCGCGCCCGCTTCGATGCCCAGCGCGCCGATTTCAATGGCAGCTTCGAGGTCGCCGGCGGCAACGGCAGCCTGCGCGGGCAGCTGCAACTGCCCGGCGCCCAGCCCTGGCAGCTGCAGGCCGCGCTGGAGACCAGCAAAATCACCCTGCAGCCCCTACCCGAAAGCAGCCTGACCCTGTCCTCTGACCTGACCCTCAAGGCCGATGCCGAACGCGCCCATCTCGCCGGCAGCATCGACGTGGAGCGCGCCGACATCCAGCTGCGGCAGCTGCCGCCGGACAGCCAGCGGCTGTCGCCAGACAGCGAGATTGTCGGTCGCGATCAG
>JBFHRT010000134.1:0-6128 GCA_041591575.1 Spongiibacteraceae bacterium | reverse complement strand
TCGTGCTGGAGGCGCGCTCGGAGATCAACGCCAATCCCGCCGATAGCAAGAACCACCCCGCGGGGGTGTGGACCCTGCCGCCCAGCCTGCGCCACTGCCAGCGCCTCGGCGACGACAGCGCACGTGGCGACTGCGAGGCCCGCTACCGCGCCATTGGCGAGTCCGACCGCATGACCCTGCGCTTTCGCAAGCCGGTCAAGGCAGCGCCTGAAACTTGAAGCAATTCTCAGGGCATAGCCGCGATGGCCCCGCGCGGCTTGCTATACTGGCGCCCTCAACCCGATGGCCAATCAGACACTAGCCCATGGATATTCGCGAGCGCCTGCCCCACTACGCCGCGCTGATGCGCGTCGACCGTCCCATCGGCACCTACCTGGTGCTGTGGCCCACACTGTGGGCGCTGTGGCTGGCGGCCGGGGGGCTGCCGGACTGGGATATCCTGCTGATTTTTGTCGCCGGCGTGTTTCTGATGCGCTCGGCGGGCTGTGTCATCAACGACTACGCCGACCGCCATATCGACGCCCACGTCGAGCGCACCCAGCATCGCCCCTTCGCCACCGGCGCGGTCACCGAGAAGGAGGCGCTGGGGCTGTTCGCCACCCTGTGCCTGCTCGCCTTCGCCCTGGTGCTGCTGACCAACACGCTGACCGTGCTGCTGTCGCTGGCAGCGGTGGCGCTGGCGGCTACCTATCCCTTTATGAAGCGCTACACCCATTTTCCGCAGGTGGTGCTGGGCGCCGCCTTTGCCTGGAGCATTCCCATGGCCTTCGCCGCCCAGCGTGGTGAGCTGCCGGCGGCGCTGTGGCTGATCTATATCGCGGTGCTGCTGTGGACCGTGGCCTATGACACCTTCTACGCCATGGTCGACCGCGACGACGACCTCAAGATCGGCGTTAAGTCCACCGCGGTGCTGTTCGGCGAGGATGATCGCGCCATCATCGGCCTGCTGCAGGGCAGTGTGGTCATTGTGCTGGCGCTGGTGGGCGCCCAGTTTGAGCTGGGCTTTCTCTACTACAGCGGGTTGGCGGTGGCGACGGGGCTGTTTGTCTACCAGCAGCGGCTGACTCGCGAGCGCGGTCGCGAGCAGTGCTTTGCCGCCTTTCTCAACAACCACTACGTGGGCATGGCGGTGTTCGCCGGCATCTTTTGTGACTACGGCCTGCGCGCGCTGAATGCCGGCTGAGCAGTCAGTGCTGACGCTGCGTTTTATCGACAGCCTCAATGCGGTGGCGGCCGCCGATTGGAACGCGGTGGCCGGCCTCGACTACCCCTTTACCCGCCACGAATTCCTGCACGCGCTGGAGGCCAGCGGCGCCACCACCGCCGACAGCGGCTGGCAGCCCCGGCACCTGCTGGTCTATCGCGGCGAGCGCCTGGTGGCGCTGCTGCCGCTGTATCTCAAGGACCACAGCTACGGCGAATACGTGTTCGACTGGGCCTGGGCCGACGCCTATGCCCGCCACGGCCGCCGCTACTACCCGAAACTGCTGGCGGCCATTCCCTACACCCCGGCGCCGGGGCCACGGCTGTGCGTGCTCGAAGGCGAGGACCGCACTGCGCTTCGCCAGCGGGTGGTGGCGGCGCTGCGCGAGGAGGCCGAGCGCTGCGACGCCTCCTCGCTGCATATCCTGTTCGCCGAAGAGGGTGAGGCCGAGGCGCTGGCGGAGCAGGGGCTGGCGACCCGGCTGGGCGCCCAGTACCACTGGTTCAACCGCGGTTACGCCGACTTTGACGCCTTTCTGACCGGCTTTAACTCGCGCAAGCGCAAATCGCTGAAGCGCGAACGGCGGCGGGTGGCCGAGCAGGGCGTGACCCTGCGGCTGGTGGCCGGAACCGAGATAGACGACACCCTGTGGCGGCTGTTCCACCACTGCTACCAGCTCACCTATGCCAAGCGCAGCGGTCACGGCGGTTACCTGGGCGAGGACTTTTTCCGCCGTATCGGCGCGACCATGCCCGAGCAGCTACTGATGGTGGTGGCCGAGCACGGCGGGGACTTTGTCGCCGCGGCGCTGTGCTTTCGTTCCAGCGACACCCTATATGGCCGCTACTGGGGCTGTCTGCGCGAATTCGAGTGCCTGCACTTCGAGGCCTGCTACTACCAGGGCATTGCCTACTGTATCGAGCAGGGGCTGGCGCGTTTCGACCCCGGCGCCCAGGGCGAACACAAGATCCTGCGCGGCTTCGAGCCAGTGCCCACCTATTCCAATCACTGGCTGCGCGACCCCGATTTTGCCGCCGCGGTGGCACGCTTCCTGGCTCAGGAGCGGCCGCAGATTCGCCGCTATCTGCGCGAGTCCAGGGAGCTACTGCCCTTTCGTAAAAACTGAAGTGCAACATCTGAAACGCCAGAGCCGACTGGTTAGCACCGCCACTGAGGTGTCACCGGCATTCGTTAAGCTGGCGTTCAGGGCTCTGCGATAGACTGTCAAATTTACTGAATTCGACCCAGTTGACGCTGTAAACAATGGCGGCTGCACACTTACAATAATCGCATGGCCGACAGAGGCACACGCAAAAGAGGGAAAACACCATGCAAAAACACTCGAAAACACATTGCAGCGGCGCGCTCGGCTTGGCGCTGGCGGCACTGATGGCGGCACCGGTCGCAGCCGAAAACGAGGGCTGGTACCTGAACCTCGGCGCCTACCACACCCAGCTGAAGGAGGCCGACACTGATGATTTTCGCGCCACTGAGAACTGCGTACCGCTGCTGGGCTGCAGCGTCATCATCACTGAACAGAACTATGATAGTGGCTTTGCCAGCGATGAAAACTTCGGCATCAGTATCGGCTATGACTACCAAGGCCCGATGCGCGCCGAGCTGGAAATTCGCGATTTCGACAACGCCATCGACCGCCTGAGTTTTGACAGCGGCGCCGTTTCCGGCGGCAGCGGCAGCGTCGAGACCACGGCGCTGCTGTTCAACTTCTGGTACGACTTCAACAACGACTCGGCGCTGCGCCCCTACCTCGGCGGCGGTTTCGGTATTGCCGACCTCGACCTGGGTGGTGAGGATGATCAGGTGGTGCTGGCCCAGCTGGGCGCCGGCGTCAGCTGGGCGCTGGCAGAGCGCGTCACCGTGGATCTGGGCTATCGCTACGCGCTGGCCGACGACCCCGAGTTTGAGAGCAGCCATCGCCTGGTGAAGAGCGAGTACGAGGCCGAAAGCTATGTGCTGGGCGTTCGTTACAACTTCTTCGACCGCGGTCAGCAGGTCAACGATGGCGACGGTGACGGCGTGGCCAATCGCGCCGACCGCTGCCCCGGCACCCCCCGCGGCGTGGTGGTGGACGAGCGTGGCTGCCCGCTGGATGGCGATGGCGACGGCGTGCCCGACTACCTGGACCAGTGTCAGAACAGTGCTGCCGGCAGTGCCGTGAACGCAGTGGGTTGCAACGACGACGGCGACGGCGATGGTGTTGCTAACGCCCAGGACCAATGCCCGAATACTCCGGCTGGCCAGCGTGTGATGAGCAATGGCTGTGCTGCCGAGCAGTTGCTGGTGCTGGAAGGGATGAGCTTTGAGAACAACAGCGCGACACTCACCGCCGAAGGCCAGGCCGCCTGTGCGCGTGCGGCCAAATCACTGCGCAAGAATCCCGGCTTTGCGGTTGAGGTACAAGGTCACACCGACAGTGCCGGCGCCGAGGACTACAACCAGCGCCTGTCCCAGCAGCGCGCTGAAGCGGTGGTCGCCTGTCTGGTGGAGGCCGGTGTAAATGGTTCGCGTCTGCAGGCCAAGGGCTACGGCGAGAGCCAGCCGCTGGCAGACAATGACAGCGCCGAGGGCCGCGCCCGCAATCGCCGTGTGGCCCTGAAAGTGCTGGGTTCGTAAAAAACCGCCAGCGGCCTCAGCGCAGTGCGCGCCTGAGGCCGCGGTCGGCATACAGCAGGCAGGCCAGTGGCAGTATAAAGGTGGTGGTGAGGCGCAGTACGGTCAGTAGCCTCGCCGCCGACCAGCCCTCCCCCGTCCACCACAGATACACCACCAGCGGTACCAGCGCGAACAGCGCAATGGGCGTGTAGCGCCACAGATAATAGGCGACGCTATTGGCGGCTTCGCGATTGGCGCGGCGGTAGCAGTAGATTGTGATCAGAACGCTTGCAGCGGCAATCAGTGCGCCGTACACACTGTTCAGCAGCCCCTCCAACGCGGTGAGCATGGCTCCCGCCAGCAGGCAGATCAATGCCAGGTCCAGCACGCGGCGCAACTGCCGCAGGTGTGCTCTATCCATCTCGTCAGTTTTTCTTTCGTCGCCGTATTACCACGAGTATAGGCGCCAATGGCACTTGCCGGCGGTTTGCCCGGCGCCCGAAATCTGTTACAAGTAACGGCAATAACAAAATTGCGAGGGGACCGCTATGAAAACCGCAATGCGCGTGTTGCTACCGGCACTGGCGCTATTGGCTCAAAGCTCGGCATGGGCCGAGGACAATTGGTATGTCGGCATTGGCTACCACGCCACCGAGCTGAAGGATGCCGAGAGTCGCCTAAATCTCGATACCCCGGTTGCCTGTTTCGCGCTGCCCGGCGGTGAACAGCAGTGTAATGTCCCTGTAGGCGATGACAGTAATACGCTGCTGATCCTGTTTCCCGGGCCGGGAGGGCTGGAGTCGAAGCCCTTTGATATCAGCTACGACAACGGCGACGGCTTTAACCTCACCACCGGTTTCAATTTTCGCGGCATGTTGCGCGCCGAGCTGGAATACCGCCAGGCCGACAGCGACGTCGACAAGATCGACTCGCAGGATGCGGGCGACCAGGCGCTGGAGTCCAAGGCGCTGATGGTCAATATGTGGTTCGACTTCAACGAGAGCGGCACCGTGCAGCCCTACGTCGGTCTCGGTGTCGGTGCCAGCGAACTGGAATTCGACGGTTCCGACGACACCGTGCTCACCGGCCAGGTCGGCGTCGGCGTCAACTTCGCCTTCAACGAGCACTGGATGCTGGACGCCGGCTACCGCTACTTCACCGCCGACGATCCCGACTACGACCAGACCAACGGCAGCCTGAGCAGCGACTACGAGGGCCACGGCCTGCTGCTGGGCCTGCGCTATAACTTCGATCCCATCAAACGCCCGGCAGGCGATGCTGACGGCGACGGCGTGCCTGACGACCGCGACCGCTGCCCGGGTACCCCGCGCGGCGCGCCGGTCAATGCCGATGGCTGCGCCGACAGCGACGGCGATGGCGTGGTCGACATTCGCGACCTCTGCCCCAACACCCCGCCGGGTACGCCGGTGGATGAGAGCGGCTGTCCCGACACCGATGGCGATGGCGTGCCCGACAAACGCGACCTCTGTCCCAACACTCCGCCCGGTACCCCGGTGGATGCCGCCGGCTGCCCCGACAGTGATGGCGATGGTGTTGCCGATAATGTTGACGCTTGTCCCGGCACCCCAGCTGGCCAGCCGGTGATGAGCAACGGCTGCGGCGTTAATCAGTCGGCCATCCTGCAGGGCGTCAACTTCGAGTTCAACCTGTACCGGCTGACGCCCAGTGCTGAAGTGATCCTCGAGCGCGTGGCCGATGCGTTGAAGGACTCGCCGGGCTTTGTGGTGCAGGTGCAGGGTCACACCGACAGTGCCGGCACTGAGGATTACAACTACCGGCTGTCGACGGCGCGGGCCAAAGCGGTGCGTGACTTCCTGATTAAGAAAGGTGTTGAGTCCGACCGCGTCACCGCCCGCGGCTTCGGTGAATCCCAGCCCATTGCCGACAACCGCACGGCCGAAGGGCGCGCCAGCAACCGCCGCGTCGAACTGCGGGTGTTGGAGCAGCGTCAGGAGTGATGGGTGCGGTGGTGAACCCGGTGGCAGGTGCCGCCGGGTTTGCCGCTTGAATCCGTTATTGCTTCATTGGGTTTCGCCCTTTCGGGCGAGTTACTTCTTTTTGCATGCCCAAAAAGAAGTAACCAAGAAAAAGGTTCTTCGCGCCTTTGCGGGAATGGAGTTCTTGACGGGGCGGCGGGGTGAGAGACAGTGGGCGGTTTGGTTAGACTTGTAGTCGCCAAACAAACAAGAAGAATCGCCCCGCCGCTGTCATGTCGAATCCTAGCCTGCTGGAGGCTGCGTGGGAAGGCTTCCGCGTTGCCCACATTGAAGAGCATACCCCATCCGACCTA
>JBFHRT010000133.1:0-6185 GCA_041591575.1 Spongiibacteraceae bacterium | reverse complement strand
GCCGGTACCGATACCGCGGATATAGATATCGGTGCTGATGCCGCTTTCGGTCACGGTCAGGTTGGGCACATAGGCCTGAAGATCTTCCATGCGGTTGATGCCGGCTTCCATCAGCTTGTCGCCGGCAATGGCGCTCACAGACACCGGAACGTCTTGCAGACTCTGCTCACGGTGCTGGGCGGTCACCACCACTTCCTCCAGAACGGCGGCGCCTGCGAGGGCTGGCGCCAGCCCAGCAAGTACTACCCAACGCGCCTTGGATGTGATATGACTAGCCATAAATACATACCTCTATGTGCCATTTAATTATGTGACATTTATTGCTGTAACGTATATGTAACACCAATTGATGTCAACCAATTTTTCCCGAGGTGCGGATTTGTCGTCACACAACCGGCTGGCACACACCATCACAACGCCATGCAAGACGTTGATTGCAGTGCTAAAATCCTGAGCCTTAGGCAGCTCTGCGGGCGAGCCAGCACCACTCAGCGACTGGCCCGGCTTTGATCGATCACAGGAATTGACGTAGTAAACCGATGAAATTTCCCGAAGAAACCATCAACAACATGGCGCAGTTTCTGCCGCAAGCGATCACTGCGCCGGAAGCTGCCGACAATGAACCCCAGCGCGAATACACCGTGGAAGAACTGGCGATTTCCGCCAATACCACCGTGCGCAACATTCGCGCCTACCAGGACCGCGGCGTACTGCCTCCACCCGCCCTGCGCGGCCGCAAAGGCATTTACAACAACCAGCACCTGTCGCGGCTGCGCCTGATTGCCAATTTGCTGGATCGCGGCTTCACCATTTCCAGCATCCGAGAATTGCTCACCGCACTGGAGCAGGGCGTGGGCCTGAAAGAACTGCTGGGTATGGAATCGGCACTGGCCTCACCGTGGACCAACGAGGAGCCAACCACCGTCTCCATGGCTGAACTGGTGAAAATGTTCGGCACCAAGCTGACGCCCTCTGCGATCAAAACCGCCAATGAACTCGGCCTGATCAGCATCGCCGGCACCAAGATGCGTGTTTCCAGCATGAATACGCTGAAAGTGGCCGAGGAGCTGTGCTCAACCGGTATACCGCTGGAGAATCTGCTGGAAATACTGCGCATGATGCGCGGCAACGTGCAGCGGGTGGCCAACGAGTTCGTCAAACTGGTGGCAGAACATGTGCTGGAGCCCTATGGCGAGCAGGAGTTGCCGCCGCGAGAGGAATTTCCGGCCATCGCTGAGCTGGTGTGGCGGTTGCGGCCGCTGGCAGAGATGGTTGTCGATGCCGAACTGGGGCGCGCCATGGAGATTGCCGCCAGCCGCTTCCTGGCCGACAGACTGGAAGCCATCATGGAACAACTGCCGGAGGCCGGTACTTCCGTTGGCAGCAAGGGAGGCACGCCCCCTTCTGCCGGCACCTAGACTTAACGACAGCGCTCGACCACGGCTAACGGAATACCTGAACAACCCTTCCCCTAAAACGAAAAAAGGCCAGATCAAGGATCTGGCCAGGCTGGCAACGCCCGCCCCGGAGGAGGAAGGAGTCCCGGGGCGAACAGAGTTGCTATGGACCTGCAGGGTGATCAGGCAGCGCTGGAAGACTCCAGGCTGTGGTGCAGCTTGACCTTGCCCTCACCGTATTTATTGCGGAAGTGCGGGATAATCTTCTCGCCAATATTCTTGATAGTCTCCATGATCGCCCAGTGCGGCACGGTGCCCATCTGGTGCAGGAACAGGATCTCATCGGCACCGGCCTCGATCAGACGCTCGATATAGGCAATGGCATCATCGACACTGCCGTAGGCATTGTTGGCGTTGTACATGCCGGTGTGCTCACTGCCCACCGGAATCTGTTCCTCGCCGAGGAAGGCGATGACCTTTTCTTTTTCGGCCTCCAACACTTTTTCCAGCTCTTCTTCACTGAGCTCCTCGGTGCTGGGGGCTGGGCCGCCCTGGTACCAGTGCGCCAGTGACTCGGCAAAGAAGCGCTGTCCGCGCAGGCCGATGCGGCGCGCCTCGTGGGCGTCGTCAAGGATGATGGCCGGGCACAGCGCTGCCAGGTGCTCGGTAGCAAAATCGCCGACCTGGTCTTCCAACTTCCGGCGGGCGAAGGCCTCGCGGTAGACCTTGTTCTTCTTGGCGATGTCGTCGGGACCACCGAAACCCAGCACCAGCGCGCCCAGGCCACGCTCACCGGCCATGTTCAGGGTGTGCTCGCGGGTGCAAGCCAGAAACATCGGCGGATGCTGCTCCTGATAGGGTTTGGGGTGAATCGGGCGCGGCGGAATCTTGAGACCAGTCTTGTCAGATTCGAAAGAGAAATCCTGGTCGTGCCACATCTTGGGGATGATGTACATCGACTCGTCGACCTGGTCCTGCAGATCTTCCAGCTTGTTGCCGAAGGCGCCGGCTTCCTGCTCGGTACCGCCTTTGCCCACGCCAAACATGACACGGCCCTTGGACAGCAGATCCAGCGTAGCGATGCGCTCGGCAACTTTAATGGGGTGGTTCATGCTGTGCGGCAGGCAGACGACGCCGTGGCCCACTTCGATGCGCTTGGTGGCGCCGGCAATAAAGGCCAGGAAGGTTTCCGGCGCATTCATGTGCGCGTACATGGTCAGCGAGGTATGCTCCACCGCCCACACGCCGTTGTAGTGGTACTGCTCAGCGGCCAGCGCCTGCTCCACACACTCCTGAAACACCTGCTTCTCGCCCTCGCGGGACGGATCGGTGGTCTGCGCCTCAAAGATCATGGAAAATTTCATAACTGTTCCCTCACCCTTCCAATTCGAAGTTGTTGAACCATGGCTACATGGTGGCCGTGATCGGGGGAGGCAACATCGTCCTGATGGACTAAATAGGGCGGTCGGAAGTCGGAAGTCTGACGCCGGACGCTAAAAGCGGGCCGTTTTGCGGGGAAGTATCTGTATATCAATGAGTTGCAGGGGGACGTGCGGATAAATCCGCACCTACAAAAAACGCCATCGCAGACGTTGTAGGGTGCGCCATGCGCACCGAGAAAGCGTGCCACCCGCCAGCGTGGTGGCAGACGGTGCGCGCGGCGCACCCTACCTGGCCGCCCACACCGCTTTTGCCTTTAGCGTCAGACGTCCGACTTCAGACGTCCGACCTTAGACTTTTTGCATCAGACGTCCAACTTCAGACGTCCGCCCCAAGTCATTTACACCCCTACCGGCGGCGTCGCAGTCGCAGCGTTATCGATCAGCATTTCCGCCGCATTGACAAAGCGCGACTCGTCGGACGCCAGGTACAGCACCAGCGCGGCGATGTCTTCCGGTTCGCACATGGGGTTGGCATCGGTAGACAGCGACTCAATTTCCTCGCGGGTAGCAGAGTCCTTGCCGAACGCCACTTTGGCCACCATCGGCGTTTTCACGCCATCCGGGTGGATGGAGTTGCAGCGGATGCCGTTGCGCTGCTCGCGGCAGTACAGGGCCACTGACTTGGTCAGTGCCGCAACCGCGCCCTTGCTGGCACTGTAGGCCGCGACAAAGGACATACCGTGAAGAGCCGCCACCGAGGACATATTGATGATGGAGCCGCCACCGGATTTTTCCATGGCCGGAATGGCGTGCTTGCAGCCCAGGAATACTCCTTCGCTGTTGACGGCGCTGACTTTGCGGTAGTCTTCGATGCTGCAGTCCACCACCGAGCCCATGGTCATCATGCCGGCGTTGTTGACCAGCACGTCCAGGCGGCCGAAGGTTTCCAGGGTAGTGTTGATCACGGTCTGCCAGTCTTCTTCGCTGGCGACGTTGTGCTTGATAAAGATCGCATTCTCACCAATGGCCTCAGCGGCAGCGCGGCCGTCAGCTTCATTGAGGTCGGTCAGCACAACTTTCGCGCCCTCTTCGGCCAGCAGCGTGGCGTCGGCACGGCCCATGCCACTGGCGGCGCCGGTGACGATACATACTTTGTCTTTAACTCGGTCCATGGTACCTGTCCAGGTTCTTGCCTGTGTCGTGCAACCAGAAATTGCAACAACCACTTGCAACAATGAATAGAAACCCGCAGCTCTGTGGCTGCTGGGCAAGCAACGGGCGGCTAGTTAATCATGCGCTCAGCTAAAATTAAAGCCATGCTATAGTCTGCGCCATTACAAGATCGTAACCACGGAACCCCCTATGCAACGCACCTCAATTATGGCTCGCACCGGTTTTTACCTGGCACTGCTGTCACTGGCCCTGCTGCCGCTGTCGGTGCTGGTCACGCGCTTCGCCGGCCTCCACTTCCGCTTCGGATTGCTGTTGTTTACCCTGGCCGCCCTGGCCGGCTTTATGGCCATTGCCGTCGCCGCCTTCGCCACCCGCCGCCAGAGCGATGACGCCAGCCGCCGCCAGTTGAGCCGCGCCGCGATACTGGGCCTGCCGGCGGTGCTGACCTTCGGTCTCAACCTGTTTGCCGGTGCCGGCGCGCCGCTCATTCACGATGTCACCACCGCGCCCGACGACCCGCCCGCCTTCGAGGCGGCGCTGACGCAGCGCACCGACAGCGACAACCAGCCACTGTACAACGCTGAAATCGCCACCCTGCAGCGCGCCGCCTATCCGGAACTGGTTCCCATCGATAGCAACCTGAACACCGCCCAGGCCTTCGAGCGCGCCGTCGCCGTGGCCGTCGACCTGGGCTGGCAAGTCATTGCCCGCGATCAAAACCACGGTCACATTGAGGCAGTGGCCAGCACCCGCTGGTTTGGATTCAAGGACGATGTTGTCATCCGCATCCGCGCTCAGGACGAAGGCTCGCGGATCGACCTGCGCTCAGCCTCGCGAGTGGGACAAGGTGACCTAGGTGCGAATGCCCGCCGAATCCGCCAGTTTGCCGCTCGCTTTGCCGACAGCAGTGAATAACGCCGAAACCCAGCCGTAAATAAGAGGTACTATTCCCGCCATTACTGAAGTCGCAAACGCTGCTTATGGCGGCGATGGGAATTCAGAAATTGTGTTTGAGCTGGCGCAAGTACTGCAGCTTCAGCGGAAAACTGCAGCGCAGCATCTAGCCGCATCAGGTATTTGCGGTTCGCACCCGCGACACCGCGCGCTTCCAGCCGTGGTAGCGGCGCTCCCGGTCCACCTCAGCCATCTGGCTGTCGAAGCCCTGTTCGCAACCCCACAGCGCAGCGACCTCGTCCAGCGAGGCGTACACACCAGCACTGAGGCCCGCCAGGTAGGCGGCGCCCAGGGCCGTGGTCTCGGTCACCCGCGGCCGCTCACAGCGACAGCCCAGGGTGTCGGTGAGGCGCTGCACCAGCCAGTCGTTGACCACCATGCCGCCGTCCACCCGCAGCGCATTGATGCGCGCGCCGTCGTCCTTCATCGCCTCCAGCAGGTCGCGGGTCTGGTAGCACACCGACTCCAGCGTGGCGCGGGCAATGTGGGCGATGCCGGTGTCGCGGGTCAGCCCCAGAATGGCACCGCGGGCGTCCGGGTCCCAGTAGGGAGCGCCGAGCCCGGTGAAGGCCGGCACCATATATACCCCGCCGGAGCTGGGCACGCTTTCGGCCAGTGCCTGGGTTTCCGCCGCACTGCCAATCAGCTTGAGGCCGTCGCGCAGCCACTGCACCGCGGCGCCGGCGACGAAAATGCTGCCCTCCAGCGCGTACGTCACCTCGCCGTTGACGCGGTAGGCCACCGTGGTCAACAGGCGATTGTTCGAGGCCAGTGCCTGCGAGCCGGTATTAAGCATCACGAAGCAGCCGGTGCCGTAGGTGCTCTTGACCATGCCCGGCTGAAAACAGGCCTGACCAACGGTGGCCGCCTGCTGATCGCCGATCAGGGCATGCACCGGAATCGGCGCGCCCAGCAACTCCGTTTCGATGTCACCGAAATGGCCGCTGCTGTCCAGCACCTCGGGCAGTACCGACTCAGGAATATTGAACAGTGACAACAGCTCACTGTCCCACTGCTGGCTGTGGATATTGAACAGCAAGGTGCGGCTGGCATTGCTGGGGTCAGTGGCGTGCACGCGGCCACCGGTCAGCCGCCACAGCAGAAAACTGTCGATGGTGCCGAAGGCCAGTTCGCCCTTTTCGGCGCGCGCGCGGGCGCCAGGCACGTTGTCCAGCAACCACGTCAGCTTGGTACCGGAAAAATACGGATCTAATAACAGCCCGGTGCGCTTGGTCACCATGCTCTCCACCCCCTCGCGTTTGAGCGCGGCGCACTGGGC
>JBFHRT010000132.1:0-6206 GCA_041591575.1 Spongiibacteraceae bacterium | reverse complement strand
GGCTGGCACCGGAGCAGCCCTTCCCCGCGGCGCTGGAGGACACGCTGGCGGTGTACCGGGCACTGCTGGCCGACGGCCTCGACCCCGGGCAGCTGGCGGTTATCGGTGACTCCTGCGGTGGCGGCATCGCGCTGGCAGCACTGCTGCAACTGCGCGATGCCGGCGAGCCGCTGCCCGCCGCCTACGCCGGGCTGACACCCTGGCTGGACCTGGAGATGAACGGCGACGCCGCCCATCAAGCGCCCGAACTCGACCCCTTCGTCAACGCCGCCTGGATTCGCGCCCGCGCCCGCGATTACGCCGGCACCGCCGATTTGCGCGATCCGCGGCTATCACCGCTGTACGGCCGCTTTCACGATCTGCCGCCGCTGTGGCTGTCAACGGGAGAATTCGACAGCTGCCGCGACGGTGCCGCGAGCCTCGCCCAGCGCGCCCGCGCAGACGGTGTCGAGTTGGCGCTGGAGGTGGTGCCGGAGATGATTCACGGCTTTCACGGCCTCAATGCGCTGGCGCCCGAATGCCACCGCGCCTGCCAACGGCTCGGGCAATTCTTGAGCCAGCAGTGGATGCCGGCGCCTCGCTAACGTCCGGCAACTGCCACATCCCCCTACCACCATCGCGAGATTTACGGATCGCCACCCCCACTCTGAGCAACTAGGCTGAAAGTAACCTCCGGTAGTCTGCGCTAGCCCACCGGGCCGGCGCAGCGGATCCGTCGCGCACACCAGCCATGAAGCGTGCGCGTGCCACAGGGGTTTCCCGTATTGCTCCTGTGAGAAAAACAGAGAACAACAGCAACGGGGGAAACATGCGTGCCTACAGTCACTTGAGCCTACTACTGGCCGCAGTGCTGATGTCCGCCTGCGGTCAATCGATGCCACCGATGGTTAGCGAGCCACCGCCTGCTCCGGCTGCGCCCGCCACCGCGGCAGACACCCGCACACTCGATGCGAAGCCCCAAACCAGCCGCCGCAACCTCAGCCAGATTCGCAGCAGCGGCGAACTGCGCGTACTCACCCGCAATGCACCCACCACCTACTACCTCGACCGCGATGAACAGGCCGCCGGCCCCGAGTACGAGCTGGTGAGTGCCTTCGCCGCTGCGCTGGGGGTAAAGGCTCGCTTTGTGGTCAAGGAGACGCTGGCCGATATCCTCGACAGCCTCAGCCGCGGCGATGCGGATATGGCCGCCGCCGGCCTCACCGCCACCGACGACCGCGAACAGCGCTTTTTATTCAGCGAGCCCACGCGGCACACCACGCAACAACTGGTATGCCGGCGACGCGGCACAGTCGCGCGCGACGTCGCCGCGCTGAGCAAGGTAAAACTGGAGGTCATTGCCGACAGTGCCTACGAGGCCACCCTCACGGCCTTGCGCCAGCAGCTGCCGGAACTGGTGTGGCAGCGCAACCACGACATCGGCACCGAGCAGTTGCTGCAGAAAGTGTGGCAGCGCGACACCGACTGCACCATCGCCGATTCCAATATCGTCGACGTCAATCGGCGCCTGCTGCCCGAACTGATCGTGATGTTCGACATCAGCCCGCCGCAGGCTCAGGGCTGGGCGCTGCCGGCCACTGCCAGCGAGTTGCTGGTGGAGGCCAACCACTGGCTGCGCAGCAAGGCCGGGCGCGAGGTGCTGTCCGATGTCGACGAGCGCTACTACGGCCATATCGATACCTTCGACTACGTAGACACCCGCGCCCTGCTGCGCCGCGCCGACGAGCGCCTGCCGCAGTATCGAAAGCTGTTTGAACAGGCGGCCCGGCGTCACAACCTCGACCCGCAATTACTGGCGGCGCAGGCCTATCAGGAGTCGCACTGGGACCCCGCGGCGCGCAGCCCCACCGGGGTGCGCGGCTTGATGATGCTGACCCGCGACACCGCAGACTCGCTGGGAGTAGCAGACCGGCTGGACCCGGCCCAGTCCATTGCCGCCGGCGCCCGCTACCTGGCCAAGCTGCGCAAGCGCTTCCGCGCCGAGATCGGCGAGCCCGACCGCACTTATATGGCGCTGGCGGCCTATAACGTCGGCCGCGCCCATATGCACGACGCGCAGCTGCTGGCGCGGCGCCTGGGTAAGGACCCCCACAGCTGGGCAGACCTGCGCGAGGTGCTACCGCTGCTGTCCAACCCGCGCTATTACAAGACCCTGAAATACGGCTACGCCCGCGGCCTGGAGCCGGTGCGCTACGTGCAGCGGATTCGCAACTACCAGGACATACTCGCCGCCCGCGACAACCCCAATCTGCCGGTGCTGGCGCGCAAGGATTGATATAGGCAGGCACAACGCCGGACGGGGGACGGGAGACGGGAGACGGGAGACGGGAGACGCAAAAGACTGCAGTACGGCATACGCGCTTGCCAGCGTTTCCGACTTGCAATCCGCTCGGTCATTGCGAGGAGCCGGACCGCGCTATTTAGCGGTGCGGCGACGCGGCAACCTCAGCCAGGGTGGCAGAGACGCCAAAGCGACGAACCCACCCCATGCGGCCCCATGTCCGCACGATAGGGCAATGCCCCTCCAGGGGAGCCGCACCGCCTCGTTTTCGGTGCTTCGATGACGTGGAAATATCCCTGGATTGGCAGTGGCTCGGGGAGATCGCCGCGTCGCTAAAAACGCTCCTCGCGATGACGAAGGACTGCTGATGCCGGATATTTCTCCCGTCATTGCGAGGAGCCGGACCGCGCTGTTTAGCGGTTCGGCGACGCGGCAATCTCCGCCAGAACGGCAGAGAGGTCGATGTGCGGAACTCCGCGCCGTAAGCGATTGAGGCTCATTCCTGCGAGGACTGAAATAATCACCTTGATTACGGGAATCAAGCCGGCATCTTCACCCCACAGCCGCCCAGCCCACAGTAACCACCGGGGTTCTTGGCCAGGTACTGCTGGTGGTAGGGCTCGGCGTAGTAAAACGCCGGCGCCGGCCCAATCTCGGTGGTGATAGCGCCGCGTCCCACCGCCTCCAGTGCCCGCTGATAGGCATCGCGGCTGGCCTCGGCCTGCTCCAGCTGGCTATCGCCGCAGCAGTAAATGCCCGACCGATACTGGGTGCCGGCATCATTGCCCTGGCGCATGCCCTGGGTGGGGTCGTGGTTCTCCCAGAACACTTTGAGCAGCTCGGTGAAGGGCAGCTCTGCCGGCCTGAACACCACCTGCACCACCTCGTTGTGCCCGGTCATGCCGCTGCACACCTCCTCGTAACTGGGGTTGGGGGTGTAACCGGCGGCGTAGCCAACTGCCGTGCTGTGCACCCCCGGCAAGCGCCAGAACATACGCTCGGCGCCCCAGAAACAGCCCATGCCGAACAAGGCCAGTTCAGTGTCCTCGGGAAACGGCCCCTGCAGCGGGGTGTGCAACACCTCGTGCTGCGCCGGCACCGGCATCGCCTGGGTGCGCCCCGGCAGGGCATCGGCGGGTGCCGGCATCTTCAGTTTGCGCGAATCAAAAAACGCCATCGTACACTCTCCTCTACTGCTTATTATTATCGCCTGTTTTCTCCGGCGGCGGTTCAGGGAAATCTCCCGGTGACGATTCGCGCAACACGCGCACCTCGCCACTGCTGGCGTCAACGTCGCACACCAGCACGCGGCACTGCTGCCAGCGCTCCAGCTGCATTTCGCTGACGCCAAAGCTCTGACACAGCCGCGCACGGTCGGTCTGTGTCGGCGCGCTGCGGCGGTTGCTGTCGCGAAAGCGCCACTCGTTGACCTTGGCCCACACCAGAAACACCGTACAGATGGTCGACACCGCCACCGCGTAGTATTTCAGCAGCTCGATAAAGCCCTCGTAGCCGCCGAGTATTACCATGTGGTGATAGAAAAAGCCCAGGTTTAGCGACCAGGCCAGCAGGCTCGCCAACGGCTGCCATAAATACAGCAGCGCCGCCCAGAAAAATACCGTCAGTGAAAACGCCGTCAGCTTGTGGTGCGGCCGCAGCAGTTGCGGGCGGTTGATGATCATGTCTTCCTGGTTCATGTCTCCTCCCCCAGGCCGCGGTCGGGGCTGGTCCAGCGACCGGTGGCGCCGGCTCGGTGCCGTATTGCCGCCGGCACCGCCACCGCAGTGGTCGCCACGTTGATCAGCCAGTAGGCCAGCGGGTACCACACCATCCAGAAAAAGTGGCGCAGCAGCTGTTTTTCATAGCGCGAATCGATCTGCAGACTGACGAAAAACTGCAGCAGGCAGGTGCTGCCCAGCACCACCCCGGTCCAGCCTGGTACCAGGCTGCGGATGTACAGGAATTCCGGCATCGGCATAAACTTGCCCAACAGCCACAGGGCGATGACAAACACCAGCGCGTAACTCCATAGCACGCTCACCCAGTACTCGACGTAGACCGGCCACATCCGCCGCGAGCGCCAGCTGAGCATGCGATGACCATAGCGCAGCGCGGTTTCGGCGCCACCGGTGGCCCAGCGCAGCCGCTGCCGCCACAGGCCGCTGTAGGTCTCCGGCATCAGTATCCAGCACAGCGCATTGGGCTCGTAGCGCACATCCCAGTGATCCAGCTGCAGCCGCCAGCTGACGTCGATGTCCTCGGTGACGATATCGTCGCTCCAGTAGCCGATGCGCTGCAGCGCCGACTTGCGAAAGGCAGTCACCACGCCCGACACGGTGAACACCCGCCCGTAGATGCGCTGGGCGCGCTTGATCAGGCCGACGATGGAGGAAAACTCGCCCACCTGAATCTTGCCCAGCAAGGTGGTGCGGTTGCGGATGCGCGGGTTGCCGGTCACCGCCGCCACCCGCGGCGCGTTGATAAAGTGACGCAGCAGCCAGCTCAGGGCGTGCTCCTCCAGCACCGCGTCGCTGTCGATGGTCACCAGAATCTCGTGCTTGGACAGCAGCGTCGCCACCCGCAGCGCGGTAGCCTTGCCGCGGTTCTCGGCCAGGTGCACCACCCGCAGCGCCGGATAGCGCTGGGCCAGCGCGTCCAGCAAGGCGCCAGTGTCGTCGTCGCTGCCATCGTTGACCGCAATCACCTCGAAGTCCGGGTACTGCTGGCGAAAGATATAGTCGATGGTCTCATTGATATGGCCGGCCTCGTTGAAGCAGGGAATCAGCACCGACACCGGCAGCATGACGTCGAGGTCTGGCGGCTCGGTGTGGGGCCGGTCCTCCAACAGCTCCCAATGGAAGCGGTAATAGAGGCCGCCGCACATCCACAGGTAGGACATAAACAGCGGGTAGTAAAAGGCGAATGCCAGTATGGCATCGACGAAATGGGTGATGGTGACCATGCTCCCTCGTGTGCCCCCTGCCGTGTTCAGAAGCGCCAGTTCAGGCTGCCGTAGATGGCGCTGTAAGCTTCGTCATCGCCGTCGTAAGTGCGCTGCCGATGCAGCAGCCCAAGCCCCGCGGACAACTCCCGGCTGAGCTGCCAGCGATGCTCGTAGTCCGCGTCCCAAATGGCGCTGCCGCCGACGTCGCGCTGGTGGTAGTTGCCCAGGCCCAGTGTCAGCCGGTGGCTCCACTGGCGCTGGTAACGGCGATGAATAATACCGTGGTACTCCGCCGCCAGCCCCGCCGACCAGTCGCGCTCGGGATTGAAATAGGGGCTGTTGACTCGCTCGCTGTTGCGCGAGGTATACGCCTGCTCGATCAACGACAGGCGGTGATGTTCGTTTTGGTAAATGCGATGGCGGTGCGCCAGTGACAGCGACTGACGGCGGTTGTCGTCGCTGAAATCGACGGTGTGGTAAGCCAGGTTGAGTTGCCGCGATTCGTGCCAGCGGTACTGCAGGCCGAGGCTGGCTGACTCGCCGTCGATGTCGGCGCGCAGCGCCCGCAGCGGCACTTCCAGGCTGAAGCTCTGCAGCCCCGCCGACAACTGCCAGTGATCGTCAAAGCGCCAACTGCCGTCCACTGACAGCCCGGTGTCGCTCTGCCCTTCAACGCCGCTGCTGACTTCCGCGCGCCAGTCCAGGCGCTCGCCGCGGCGCTCGAGCCCGGCGCCCAGGCGCCCCTGGCGGGCGGTACCCTCGGGCACCTCGGCCCAGGCGTAGCGGTGGTGGGCGAAGGCTCGGTAGTGATGCCGCAACGGCTGGCTGAACAGGTGTGATTCCAGCACCAGGTCGCGACTGCCGAAGGCGCTGCCGGTGCTGCGGCCACGCATAAAGCGGGTATCGAACTCGCGCAGGTTGTGCCGCCGCCAATCTTCGCTCAGGCGCCGCACTTCGGCCCGGCCCGGCGCCTGCGTCCGC
>JBFHRT010000131.1:0-6248 GCA_041591575.1 Spongiibacteraceae bacterium | reverse complement strand
GGACCGGGTCGGCGAGGAGTTTGACGCGGTAATCACTGCGGTCACCGGTTTTGGCCTGTTCGTGGAGCTGGAAGACCTCTATATCGAGGGCCTGGTGCATATCAGCGCGCTGGATCGCGACTACTTCCAGTTCGACAGCAGTCGCCAGCGTCTGATCGGCGAGCACTCGCGCCAGGTGTTTGCGCTGGGTGACGAGATCCGCGTGCAGGTGCTGCGGGTGTCGGTGGAGGAGCGCAAGATCGACCTCGGCTTGGCCGGAGTATTGCCGTCGGCGTCGCAGCGGCGCAAGAGCAAGTCCCGCGGCAAGGGCCAGGGTAAAGCCTCAGGGGCTGGGCGCGGCCGCGCCGAGGCCCGGGCCAAGGACGACCAGCCGGCCAAGGCACCGCGCAAGCGTTCGCGCCGCCGCAAAAAATAGGAGGCCGGGGTGGCAGAGAAGGAGACAATATTCGGCCTGCACGCCGTCACTAGCGCGCTGGAGCAGCGCGCTGGCAGCGTCGAGGCGTTGTATTTACAGGCCGGCCGCGACGACAAGCGCCTGAATCGCCTGCGCGAGCTGGCCGAGGGCGCCGGCTTGGCGCCGCAGCAGTGCGCGCGCGCCGAGCTCGACCAGCTGGTCGACGGTCGCCATCAGGGCGCGGTGGCGGTGCTGCGCATGGCCGAGGGCTATCGTGAGCGCGACCTACCGGAACTGCTGGAGCGCGCCGGCGCCAAGGCGCTGGTGCTGGTGCTGGACGGGGTCACCGACCCCCACAATCTGGGCGCCTGCCTGCGCAGTGCCGATGCCGCCGGCGTGCATGCGGTGATCGCCCCCAAGGACAAGTCGGTGGGGCTCACTGCCACCGTGCGCAAGGTGGCCTGCGGCGCCGCCGAGTCAGTGCCCTTCGTGCAGGTCACCAACCTGGCGCGCAGCCTGCGCCAGCTGCAGGAGCAGGGGCTGTGGTTGGTGGGGCTGGCCGGCGAGGCCGAGCAAAGCCTTTACAGCATCGACCTCAGCGGCCCGGTGGCGCTGGTGATGGGCGCTGAGGGCAGCGGCCTGCGCCGGTTGACCCGTGAGTGCTGCGATTTTCTGGCGCGCCTGCCCATGGCCGGCAGTGTCAGCAGTCTCAACGTGTCGGTGGCCACCGGCGTCTGCCTGTTCGAGGCGGTGCGCCAGCGCCAGTGAGTGTGGCTAAAAAACGCCCGATTCGCTTGCATCTGCCGGCGCGCTTGCCTAAAATCGCGCCTCTTAAATTCAGTAGCGGTCGTTTTTTGGCCGCTCTCCTTGCCACACCGCGACAGGCGGGTGGCTTTAACCCGTAAGGAGGCAACATGCGTCACTACGAAATCGTGTTCATGGTCCACCCGGACCAGAGCGAACAGGTACCGGGTATGGTCGAGCGCTACACCCAGGCTATCGAAAAAGACGGCGGCAAGGTACATCGCCTGGAAGACTGGGGCCGCCGCCAGCTGGCCTACACTATCAACAAGGTGCACAAGGCTCACTACGTGCTGATGAACGTTGAGGCATCTGCCGAAGCGATCGACGAGCTGACCACCAACTTCCGTTACAACGACGCGGTACTGCGCAACATGATCATCCGTTGCGACGAGGCGGTGACTGAAGAGTCGCCCATCCTCAAGGCCGAGAAAGAGAGCCGTGAGCGTCGCGGCCGCGGCGACCGTTCTGACCGTGGCGAGCGCGGTGACCGCGAGCGTCCGCGCGAAGAGCAGGCCAAGCCCGCCAGCGCCGATGCCGAAGCCGGCGAGTAAGCGCAACCTAACGGAATTGAGTGAGGAGAATACCCATGGCACGTTTTTTTCGCCGTCGTAAGTTTTGCCGCTTCACCGCGGAAGGCGTCGATCAGATCGATTACAAAGATCTGGACACCCTGAAGGCCTATGTTTCCGAGACCGGCAAGATCGTACCCAGCCGCATCACCGGTACCAAGGCTAAATACCAGCGCCAGCTGTCCACCGCGATCAAGCGCGCGCGCTATCTCGCTCTGCTGCCTTACTCTGACAGCCACAAGTAAGCAGACGTAGCGAGCCACACCCACGATGCGCGCCTTCGCAGAGTTCATCATGAGAGGGCGCATGCAGGCCGTTGCGGTCGCTGTGCTGGGTGTGGGCACGCTGTTCTTCGCCTTTGTGAGTGCTGCGGCAGTCGCACTGGTGACCCTGAGAAAGGGACCGGCCCAGGGCGGCTATGTGCTGATGTGGGCATTGCTACCGGCGGTGGTTATTGCCGCTGGCGGCAGCGATGTCGGCCCCTTGGCGACACTGCTGGGCAGCGCTGGCGCTGCGTTGGTACTGCGCCAGACCCGCTCCTGGCAACTGGTATTGCTGGTGGCGGTGGCCTCCGGGCTGGCCACGGCGGCGTTGATGAGCACCGTGGGTGGCGAGCAGCTGCAGGCCATTCAGGCGCTGTTGCAGCAGTTCGCCGAGCAGCTGCAGGCACAGGCGCCAGCGGCCCAGGCCGCCCAGGTGCAGGTGCCGACCACCGCGGATATCGCCGGCCTGATCGGCGCCAGCAATACCGGCACCGTGGTGGTGTGTCTGCTGCTGGCGCGCTGGTGGCAGGCGCTGCTGTACAACCCGGGCGGTTTCCGCGCCGAGTTTCACCAGCTGCGGTTGTCTCCGCAGCTGACAGTGGCACTGCTGGTGGCTGTGGCGCTGCTGCTGAGCGCTGGCGAGGACTTCCGGCTGTGGGCCTGGATGTTTGTGCTGCCGCTGACGGTGGCGGGCTTTGCGCTGGTACACGGCGCCGCGGCGCAGTCGCGATTGGCGGGACAGTGGTTGTGGATGTTTTATCTGGCCTGGCTGTTGTTGGCACCGGTGAGACTGGTGCTGGTACTGGCGGCCATAGTGGATAGTTGGATTGATATCAGAAAGCGGCTTTCGGGTCCGCAGGGCTCCTAGCAGCGCTGCCAGGCCGCGAATCTAGAGGGTAAAAACCATGCAAGTCATTCTGCTGGAAAAAGTAGGCAAACTGGGTGATCTGGGCGACCAGGTTAATGTCAAAGCCGGCTACGGCCGCAACTACCTGTTCCCCTTCGGCAAGGCTGTACCGGCAACCGAGGCCAGCATCGCCGAGTTCGAGCAGCGTCGCGCCGAACTGGAAGCTGCTGCCGCTGAGAAAGTCGCCGCCGCCCAGGCGCGCGCCGACAAGCTGGCTGACCTCACTGTCACCATCGGCGCTCACGCCGGTGAAGAGGGCAAGCTGTTCGGCTCCGTCGGCACCCGCGACATCGCCGAGGCGATCACCGCCGCCGGCGTTGAAGTGAGCAAGAGCGAAGTGAAACTGCCGCTGGGCGTGATTCGCGAAGTCGGCGAGTTCGAGATCGCCATCCAGCTGCACGCTGAAGTCACCGCCACCGTCAATATCGTGGTTGTTGGCGAGTAAGACGGCGAGTAAAGCGGCAAATTAGGGCGGCGAGTCCCTCGCTGCCTGTGCCGGTGGCCGCTTGCGGCCACCCGGAAAAGCATCCACGGCCAGTCGCTGGTGTGGATGCTTTTTTTTTGCAACAATCCTCATTCCCGCGCCCTAGTGGCGCCGTGCCCGATTACGCCAGGCTGAACCGTGCAGAGCGAACAATACGACGACCTGGTGCCTGATGCGCCGCCCGAAGACTTCGATGTCGCCAGCTTGAAGCTGCCGCCGCACTCGGTGGAAGCCGAGCAGTCGGTGCTGGGCGGGCTGATGGTGGCCAACGAGGCCTGGGATCAGGTTGCCGATCTGGTCAACGAGGGCGACTTCTTCCGCCCCGAGCACCGCAGCATCTTCGCGCAGATGGCGCGCTTGGTGGAGGCGCAGGAGCCCATTGATGCGGTGACCCTGGCCGAGGCCCTGGACAAGAGCGGCGAGCTGGAGAAAGTGGGCGGCATCGCCTATCTGGCGGAGCTGGCCGGCAGCACGCCGGCGGTGGCCAACGTGCGCGCCTACGCCCACGCGGTGCACGAGCGCAGCACTCTGCGCTCGCTGATCGCCGCCGCCAACGCCATTGCCGAGAGCGGCTTCAATCCGGAGGGCCGCAACAGCGTCGAGCTGCTGGACGAGGCCGAGCGCCGGATCATGCAGATCACCGAGGAGCGGCCCAAGACCGGCGGCCCCGAGGCGGTCAACCCACTGCTGAAAAAGGCGGTGGATCGCATCGACGAGCTGTTCAACAGCGATGCCAGCCTCACCGGTCTCAGCACCGGCTTTGCCGATCTGGACGACATGACCGGCGGCATGCAAAAGTCGGATCTGATCATCGTCGCGGCGCGTCCCTCCATGGGTAAGACCACCTTCGCCATGAACCTGGTGGAGCACGCGGTGCTCAATGACCCGCGGCCGTCGGTGGTGTTCAGTATGGAGATGCCCGCCGAGCAGCTGATGCTGCGTATGCTGTCGTCGGTGGGGCGTATCGACCAGACCAAGGTGCGCAACGGCAAACTGGAGGAGGAGGACTGGCCCAAGCTCAGCGCCGCTGTCAGCCGCCTCAAGGACAAGCCGCTGTTTATCGACGATACCCCGGCGCTGACCCCCACCGAAGTGCGCTCGCGGGCGCGCAAGATCATGCGCGAGCACGGCGACCTGGGCATGATCATGCTCGACTACCTGCAGCTGATGCAGGTGGCGGGCAAGTCCAGTGAGGGCCGTACCGCCGAGATCTCCGAGATCTCGCGCTCACTGAAGGGTATTGCCAAGGAATTCAACTGCCCGGTGATTGCGCTGTCGCAGCTCAACCGTGCCCTGGAGCAGCGCCCCAACAAGCGTCCGGTCAACTCTGACCTGCGTGAATCCGGCGCCATCGAGCAGGACGCCGACGTGATCATGTTTATCTATCGCGATGAGGTCTACAACGAGGAATCGCCGGACAAGGGCACCGCGGAGATCATCATCGGCAAGCAGCGTAATGGTCCCATCGGTACCTGCCGCCTGACCTTTATCGGCAAGTACACCCGCTTCGACAACCTCGCCTTTAACACCGATTACCAGCAGCAGTAGGTCTTCTGTATCGAAATTGGGTTGGCTGTCGGTGCCATCCCCCGGGAGATCGCCGCGTCGCAAAAAAGCGCTCCTCGCGATGACGGGGGATTCTGTTGATTGTGGGTGTTTTTCCCGTCATTGCGAGCCGCCGCAGGCGGCGCGGCAATCTCAACCAGGATGGCAGAGAGGTCGGCAGAACTTGCAGGCAGCATGAATGTCACGACCGGCGGCGCGGCACGGCGCACCCTACGAAGTCGCTGTAGGTGCGACTTTAGTCGCACATCGACGCAGTCTCGGTGGATTTTGTGCGGCTAAAGCCGCACCTACAGGAGAGATGGTGTGAGCGTCACCGTATGCGCTGTGCACGGCGTACCCTACAGTGTCAGACCTCGTCGCTGCTGTCCTCGTCGCGATCGCCGCGCTCGGGCAGCGCGCGGCTGAATACGATACCCAGCTCGTACAGCAGCCACATGGGCACCGCCAGCAGGCACTGGGAGATCACATCGGGCGGGGTCAGCAGCATGGCCACCACGAAGCAGCCGACGATTACGTAGGGGCGCTTGCCGTTCAGCGACTCGACCTTCACCGCGCCGCTCCACACCAGCAGCACCGTCGCCACCGGAATCTCGAAGGCGATGCCGAAGGCCATAAACAGCTTCAGCGCGATGTCGAGGAAGCGGGTGATGTCCGGGGTGTAGGCGACGCCGTCGGGCACGATGCCGGCGAAGAAGCCAAATACCAGCGGGAACACCAGGAAATAGGCGAAAGCCAGGCCGGCGTAGAACAGCAGGATGCTGGACACCAGTAGCGGCAGCGCGATGCGCTTTTCGTGGCGGTACATGCCCGGTGCGATAAAGGACCAGGCCTGGTGCAGGATCACCGGCATGGCCAGGCAGATCGAGGTCACCAGCACCAGTTTGAAGGGCGCCAGGAAGGTGGAGGCGACCTCGGTGGCGATCATGCTGCTGCCTTCGGGCAGGTAGCGGCGCAGGGGCTCGGCGACGAAGCTGTAGATGTTGTTGGCAAAGGGCATCAGCCCCAGCGCCAGCAGCAGTACCGCCAGCACCGCGCGCAGCAGGCGGTCGCGCAATTCGCTAAGGTGGGCCACCAGCGGCTGGCCGGTATCCTGTTCGGCGTCGATGCTCATCGCGATGGTTTCGGGTTCATGGCTGTTTGTAGGGGCTCAAGGCTGTTTATAGGGGGCTCAAGGCTGCTTATTGCTTATAGGAGCTCATGGCTGTTTTCTGGTGTCCGCGCTGTCGCTATCGGAGTCGCCGCCGCTGTGCTGGCCGTTGTT
>JBFHRT010000130.1:0-6265 GCA_041591575.1 Spongiibacteraceae bacterium | reverse complement strand
CGGCATCAGCAGCACCGACTGCATCAGGCGGATGTTTTGAGTGCGCGCGGCCACGGCTGACAGAAACACCAGCGGTGAGGGCAGGTAGCCGTCTTCGGCGCCGTGGTGCTCGCTGACCATGACATGACGGAAACCCATGCGATCGGCCCAGGCGGCCTGCTCAATGGCGGCGCGGTATTGATCGGCCGGCGAGGCCTGCATAAAGGGCGGCAGGCGCAAGTCAAAACGCATGGTGAGCTGGGGCATGGGCGGTCCTTTGTGCAGTGTTTGGGTGAAGGCATTATAGGTTGCGGGGCGGTGTGAACAGTCACCCAAATGGATGGTGGGGACTGGTCGTGATGGGCGGTGGGCAAATTCCTCTGCCTAGGGCGGGAGATTGCTTCGGCTAAAAAGCGCCTCGCAATAACGAAGATTTTCAGCCGTAGGCCCGCATAAGCTTGCGTTGCGGGCGCTCTGGAGCGGCGATGTTCACTCTCATGCCGTGGCAGGCGCAGGGCCAACTCCGCTGCCGGCAATGGGAGATTGCTTCGGCTAACAAAGCGCCTCGCAATGACGGGGTTCTAAAGTTGCTAGATTGCGGCGGGAATGTGCGGATAAATCCGCAGCTACAAAAGCCGTGCGCCGAGCCGGCTATTCAGTCATTGCTTTCCCAGCGTTTAAACGCACGGTGAAAGGCCGTGGTGTTGGAATAGCCCAACAGGAAGGCCACCTCGCTTTTGCTCTTGCCCTGGGCCAGGTAGCCCCTGGCAAGTTCCGCACGCACCTGGTCCAGCAACGCTCGAAAGCTGGTGTCGGCGCTGTGCAGGCTGCGCTGCAATGAGCGCACACTGGTGTGCAATTGCTCGGCGATGCGCTGCAGGCTGGGCTCGCCCTCGCGCAGGCTGTGGCGGATGGCCCGGCGGATGTCCGCCGTGGGATCAGCGCGCTGCCACTGCTGCAGCTGGGTGTCCAGCAGCCGCAGGTGATGCTCGCGCAGCGCCGGGTCAATGAGATTGACCACACGGGTGGCCTCCTCCCGATTCATGCTCATACCGGCGCTGTCGGCGCCCCAATGGATATTGCCGCCGAACACGCCGACCCAGGGCGCGGGATCAGCCGGCTGTGCCCGCAGCAGGCTCACTTCGATATCGGCCGGCCTGCGCCCCATCACCAGCTGCACCACCGACAGGCATTGCGCCATTACCGCCTCCAGCCGTTCATTGAGGTGCGGCACGCTGAGCTGGTAGGCGACATCGAGGTAGAGACGCTCTCCCTTGCTGCGCAGCCGCAGGTCGAGCACGCTGCTGACCAGACTGGCGTACTTGGCAAAGTTAACCAGCCCCTCTTCCACGCTGGAGATGGTGGTCATGGCCACGCCCACGGTCTGCAGGTGGCCGAGCACGATATGGCGCCCCACCTGCAGGCCGAAGCCGGGACCGCAGTGGCGGCAGCCATAGGCCCAGAGCGGGTCCAGCTCGTCGATGCGGTAGCGCGCCTGCGGCTCGTTGAGGCGCGCGGCATCAAAGCCGGTGGCGGCGATCACCACATCGGGAGCGTGACCGGCGCTGTCCAGGGCGTCGATCAGGGCTCGCGCCCAGGTGGACAGGGTGCTGATGGGCGGGTTGGTGTCCGTGGGCAAGGTTGCTCCGTGCTCTGCGGGTAAAGTCGACGGTTATTATTAGCGCCTACAGTACCCGCGCCGCACGTTGCGGTAAAGCAAGGCCACTCCGGAATTTAGCGCTAGGGCGCGATCGCGCTAAACAACCGCCAGTAGCGCACCGGCAACCAGCGCTGAATGCGATCAATCAGCCAGGCATCGCCGCCGATCAATACCCGCGGCCGCTGCCGGCGTATACCGCGCACAATGGTCTGTGCCGCTTTTTCCGGGGTGGTGAAGGCGACGCGCTCGAAGCGCTCGGCGATATCCTCGGCACTGGCTTCCCCATCGGGGCCGACATAGGCTCGGGCGTTGCGGGCAATATTGGTCTTGATGCCGCCGGGGTGCACGCAGACCACCTTCACCGCGCTGCCTTCGGCCTCAAGTTCGTGACGCAGCGCCTCGGTGAAGCCTCGCACCGCGAACTTGGCGGCGTTGTAGGCGCCCTGGGTGGGGACCGCGATCAGGCCAAACACACTGGACACATTCACCAGCACCGCCTCGGGGCGCTGCTTGAGCACAGGCAGGAAGGCCTTGCTGCCATAGACCACGCCCCAGAAGTTGATGTTCATCAGCCACTCAAAGTCGTCGTAGCTGGTGTGCTCCACGGTCTGCGACAGAGCTACGCCGGCATTGTTGATAACAATATCCACCGCGCCGAAGGTGTTCACTACCGAGTCGCGAAAGGCGTACACCGCCTCGCGATTGGCGACGTCGACGCGTGCAATTAACGGCGCCTGACGCAGGCCGGCGACGGTGTTGTCGAGGCCGGCGCTATCGACATCGCACAGGGCCAGGCGTGCGCCGGCGGCGTCCAGTTGCTGCGCCAGCGCGCGGCCGATGCCGGAGCCGGCGCCGGTGATGACCGCAATTTTGCCATTGAGTTTTTTCATGTCACCTCTTCGCTGCTATTCACTGCTCTGCATTCGTCCCACCAGCCGTCATTCCAGACGCGCTTTTTGCGATCTGGAATCCAGAAAACCATCTCGGCGACTCTCGCGCGGACTTCACAGTGACCGCCATTCAGCGGCCCGCGCCCTGGATTCCGGCCTACGCCGGAATGACTCGGAGGTGATAGTTGATGTCGACCTGCCAGCCACCCTCGTCGCCACTTTGCAAACACGGTACAGGCCCCACGGGTCCAGCTTGGCAGACGCCAACGCAGGCTGGGGCATGTCCGCACGTCTTGCGCAGGGCTTATCCTACGGCCTCACCGGACAGAGCGTCGGATTCTGCCGCCAATGCAACAAAGTCTGTCCTGCGCAGTTTGCGCAGTCGCCACCAGAACATAAAGGTGAAGCTGGGCCACAAGGTGGTGATCTTACCGCTCTTGTGCTGATACCAGCTGCGGCAACCGGTGGCCCACACCGAGCCCGCCAGCCGTTGCTGCAGGCGACGGTTGAAGCCGGCCTGCACCTCGGCCTTCACCTCGATGGGCCGCCCGGCGCCACCCTGCTCAAGGCAACGCATGATGTAGTTCACATGGGTTTCTATCATAAACACCATGGAGCTGTGGCCCAGCCCGGTGTTGGGGCCAATCACCATAAACAGATTGGGGAAGCCGCTAACCAGGCTGCCCAGGTAGGCCTCTTCACCGTCTTTCCAGGCCTGCGCCAGACTCTGCTCGCGGCCACGGATACGCTTCGCCAGCGGGTTTTCGGTGGCATGAAAGCCGGTACCGAGCACGATGGCATCCACCTCACGCTCGCAGCCGGCGGCATCCACCACGCTATGGGCGCGCACTTCGCGGGCACCCTCGGTGACCAGCTCCACATTGTTGCGGCTCACCGCCGGATACCAGTCGTTGGACAGCAGTATGCGCTTGCAGCCGATGGTGTAGTCCGGCGTCAGTTGTTCACGCAGCGCCGGGTCGGGCACCTGTTTGCGGAGCTGGCGTTCGCCGATTTTTTGAAACAGCTTCATCAGCCGCGGATTGAGCACAATGCCCATCACCCGCGCCTCGTGCCCCCAGTAGATCAGCCAGCGGTACAGCCACTGCAATGGCTTGATGCGGCGCAGCAGGAATTTTTCGAGGCGGGAGATTTCGCGATCCGGCCGCGGAATCACCCAGGAAGGCGTGCGCTGGTAAAGATCCAGCCGCTGCACTTTCGGCGCGATTTCGGGCACAAACTGAATGGCACTGGCGCCGGTGCCAATCACCGCCACCCGCTTGCCCTTGAGATCGTAGTCGTGGTTCCAGCGCGCCGAGTGAAACAGCTCACCCTGAAAATCCGCCAGCCCCGGAATGTCGGGCATGGCCGGCTCGGCCAGCGGGCCGTTGGCCAGCACCAGCAGCCGCGCGTCGTAGCACTCGGCTGAGGTTTCGATCTGCCAGCGACCGCGGGCCTCGTCGTAGCGGGCGTCGAGCAGTTCACGGCCGAAGCGGATATGGGGCACTAGACCGTATTTGTCGGCGGTGCGGCGCAGATAGGCGTGCAGCTCCGGTTGCGAGGGGTATTTGCGCGACCAGTCCGGATTCTGCTCGAAGGAAAACGAATACAGGTGCGAGGGCACATCGCAGGCGGCTCCCGGGTAGCGGTTGTCGCGCCAAGTGCCGCCGACATCGTCGGCGCGCTCAAGAATCACAAAGTCGTCACGGCCGGACTGTTTGAGCTTGATCGCCATACACTGGCCGGCAAAACCGCTGCCGACAATGGCCACGTCCACCTGCCGAGTTTCTTCCCCCACCGTTGACTCCTCGCCATTCACTGTCGCATTCACCTCGCCCACCTCCTATCTGACATTACTGCATGTCACTTTCCTGATCACTGTACACCCGGCATTTACATCTGACAATACCTCATGTCAAAATCAACCCATGACGACATCCATGCCCAAAAACAAAGCGCCCCGTAAAAAGCGCGCCGCCGCAAGTGAAACCGCCACTAAAGCCCGCCGCTACCGTGGC
Source organism: Spongiibacteraceae bacterium (assembly GCA_041591575.1). Taxonomy (GTDB): domain Bacteria; phylum Pseudomonadota; class Gammaproteobacteria; order Pseudomonadales; family Spongiibacteraceae; genus JBFHRT01. The sequence continues at coordinate 1,721 of JBFHRT010000130.1, read as the reverse complement.
GCCAGCGGTGATGAACGCCGCCTCGAGCGCCGCGCCGCCCTTGTCGCCGCCGGCCTCGAGATCATCGGCAGCAGCGGCTACCAGGCCTCCACCGTGCGCGCGGTGTGCCAGCAGGCCGGCCTCACCGAACGCTATTTCTACGAGTCCTTTGCCAACCGCGAAGCGCTGCTGTGCGCGGTGTATCAAGACCAGATCGACGGAATGCGCAGCCGCATGCTGGCCGCGGTGGCCGAGGCGAAAAGTGTCGGCGACCCGCAGGTGCGCGAGGCCATCGCCGAGTTCTTCCGCACCCTGCAGCAGCCGCAGGCGGCGCGGATCATCCTGTTTGAGGTGCTGGGAGTGAGCGACACCGTCGACCAGCTCTATCAGGACACCATGCACCAGTTTGCCGAGCTGTTGCTGGAACTGGCGCAGACGATGGGCCTGCCACTGGATGCCCGCATGGGCGACCGCGAGCTGCTGTCGGCGGGCCTGGTGGGCGCGCTCACCCATATCGCCCAGCGCTGGGTGCTGACCGGCTATGAAAAACCCATTGAGGCAGTGATCGACAGCGGCCTCGCCATTTTGACCGCGGTCGTCAGCCACTGCTGCGGCACTGAATAACACCAACACGGAGGGTGAATCCCATGAAAAAGACCATAGCGGTAGTACTGCTGCTGGCGGCGGCACTGCTCGCTTTTGATTTTCTGGCACCGGCCCAGGCCGCCAAGGCCGGGCTGGGCATTGAACGCGCGCTGGCGGGACTGCAAGCGCGGGAGCTGAGCGTGGACGGCTACCGGGTTAATTACCTGGAGGGCGGCAGCGGCGAAACGCTGCTGCTGGTGCATGGTTTCGGCGCCGACAAGGATAATTTCACCAAGGTGACCCGCCACCTCACCGGCCAGTTCCGGGTGATCGCCATCGACCTGCCCGGCTTCGGCGACAGCGAGCGCCTGCTGCAGGCCAGCTACCGCATCGCCGACCAGGTGACGCGGCTCAACAGCATCGCCGCCGCGCTGGGGCTGGAGCGCTTCCATCTGGGCGGCAGCTCCATGGGCGGGCAAATCAGCGCCAGCTACGCCGCGCGCTACCCGCAGCAGGTGCAGAGCCTGTGGCTGCTGGCGCCGGCGGGCGTGGCCGGAGCTGCCGACAGCGAGTTGTTCACCGCCTATCGCGAGACCGGCCGCTCGCTGCTGATTGCCGAGACCCCGGCGGATTTTGCCGGCATCCTCGACCTCACCATGTCGCAGCCGCCCTTCCTGCCCCACAGCGTCAAGCAGGTGCTCGCTGAGCGCGCCGCCAGCGACTACTCGCTGCACAAGCGCATTTTCGAGGAAATCAAAGGTTCCGAGCCGCTGAACGCGCAGGTGGCCGGGCTGGCAGTGCCCACCCTGATCGTGTGGGGCGAGGAGGACCGCGCGCTGGACGTGTCCGGCGCGCCCATCCTGCAACAGCTGCTGGCTGCAGCCGAGCTGCAGCAGATGCCCGACATTGGCCACCTGCCGATGCTGGAGGCGCCCGCAGAAACGGCCGCGCGCTACTTGGCCTTTACTGCTGGGCTGTAGCAGGCGCTTTCCAGCGCCGCTGTGATTGGCCACAATAGCGCTTTTTCGGGAGCGCGATATGCACGGCGGCGAAGCCCTCAGCAAGGATCTGCTACTGATCGGCGGCGGTCACGCCCATATCGCCGTGATCCGCCGCTTCGGCATGCGCCCCTGGCCCGGGGTGCGCCTCACCGTGAT
>JBFHRT010000129.1:0-6265 GCA_041591575.1 Spongiibacteraceae bacterium | reverse complement strand
GCTGTGGCCATGCGGACGTTCGCCGGAAACGCTAAAAAGCGCTTATTCCGGCGTACAATCGGGACCGGAGCCGCAAGCGAGAACCTGAAAATTGCAGGAATCGCCTTAAGTTAATGGCATTGCGGCGCACCCTACGAACGGCTAAAGCGCATTTGCAGGTGCGGCTTTAGGCGCACCTACAATCAGATGCCGCGTTAGCCCTTCTGCTGCTGTTCAAACTGCGCCAGCTGCTCCGGCGTGGCTTCCTGCTGGTACTTGGCCTTCCACTCGCTGTAGGGCATGCCGTAGACAATTTCGCGCGCGGCTTCGTAGTCGATCTCGCTGCCGCGCTCGGCGGCCTCGGCCACATACCACTTGGACAGGCAGTTGCGGCAGAAGCCTGCCAGGTTCATCAATTCAATATTCTGCACGTCCTTGCGCGCATCCAGGTGTGCCAACAGGCGGCGAAAAACCGCCGCCTCGATGTCTGTTTTCGACAAATCTTGTGCCTTGCTCATACCACTCTCCTATACCAAAGCATGCCAAAGCGGCCAAAATTGGCTAATTTCCGGCCAAATCGTCCGTTTAGATGTGGCCCTATGGTAACGATTTGTGCACAATGCGGCACGCTCGTCGCCCCACCACGGGGCATAACAGCTGTGTATGGGAGCTATAAACTCAATTAATTAGTTTAATTTTCCCGCAGTTTTGTATACTTGAGCGCTTTGCGCCTGCGCATTTTCGGGGGGGAATGTGCGGGTGTTCGAGCCGAACCCTACCCTCCTTATGCCCGAATTTTGTGGATGCCCCGGCATCTACGGGGTTCGTTTGACGTGATTTCGGCCTGCCCGCAGGCCGCAGAGAGTAAGGAGCTTAGCGTGATAATCGGACTTTGCCGTGAACACGCACCCGGCGAAACCCGGGTGGCATTAACGCCCGATAATATTAAGACGCTGGTCGGCAAGGGCCAGCGCTGCCTGGTACAGGCCGGCGCAGGTCTTGCGGCGGGTATTCTCGACCAGGCCTACGTTGATGCCGGCGCCGAGCTGGTCGACAACGCCGAGGCTATCTTCAGCCAGGCGGAACTGGTGGCCGGTATTACGCCGCTGAGCAGCGATGCCGACGCCCGCCAGGCGGAACTGTCGAAACTGCGCAAAGGCCAGATGCTGGCCGGTATGCTGGACCCGCTGGCCCAGCCGCAGCTGGCCACCGAGCTGGCCGAGCGCGGTGTCACCGCTATGGCCCTGGAACTGGTGCCGCGCATCAGCCGCGCCCAGAGCATGGACGTGCTGTCGTCCATGGCCACTCTGGCCGGTTACCACGCTGTGCTGCAGTCCGCCAGCGCCGCGCCGCGCATTCTGCCGATGATGATGACCGCCGCCGGCACCCTGCAGCCCGCCAAAGTCCTGATCCTCGGCGCCGGTGTTGCCGGTCTGCAGGCCTGTGCCACCGCCAAGCGCCTGGGCGCCGTGGTGTCGGCCTACGACATCCGCCCTGCAGCCCGCGACCAGATCATCTCTGTTGGCGCCACCCCGGTAGACCTGGAGCTGGAAAACCAGGAGGCCGAAGGTGCCGGCGGCTACGCCAAAGAGCAGAGCGCCGACCAGCTGGCCCAGCAGCAGGCTGCCCTGGCCAAGGTACTAGCGGAGCAGGACATCGTCATCACCACCGCTGCGGTACCCGGCAAGCGCGCCCCCATTCTGATCACCGAGAAAATGGCCGAGTCGATGAAGCCCGGTTCCGTGATCATGGATATCGCCGCTGAGCGCGGCGGCAACTGCGCCCTGACCAAGCCCGGCGAAACTGTCGACTTCAACGGCGTACAGGTGATCGGCCCGCTCAACCTGCCGGCACGTCACCCGATGCACGCCAGCCAGATGTACGGCAACAACCTCACCACCCTGCTGTCCCACCTGATCGACGACGAGGGCGTGCTCGGCCTCGACTTCAGCGATGAAATCGTCGACGGCACCGTTGTCACTCACGACGGCGAAGTCACTCAGGCGATGGTCCGCGAACTGCTGGGCCTGCCGGCTCTGGAAAAAGAGCCCGAGCAAGCCGAGCCGGTGGCCGAAGTAACAGGAGAGAAATAAATGGAAATCCTGATCATGCAGGTGAGCCTGTTCGTGCTCGCCCTGATGCTCGGTGTGGAGCTGATCACCAAGGTGCCGCCCACACTGCACACGCCGCTGATGTCCGGCACCAACGCCATCTCCGGTATTGCCCTGGTCGGCGCCATTCTCGCCGCCGGCAACCCGGAAGGCGGCGCGCTGGCCCAGTGGCTGGGTTTTGCTGCGGTAGTGCTGGCCTCCATTAACGTGGTCGGTGGCTACATGGTTACCAATCGCATGCTGGCAATGTTCAAGAGGAAGGATTAATCATGCTAGATATCACGATGAATCTGGCCTATTTGCTGGCCGCTATCCTCTTTATTCTGGGCATCAAGGGCCTGACTCGCCCCAAGACCGCCGTGCGCGGCAACCTGATGTCTGCCAGCGGTATGTTCATTGCCGTAGTGGTGACCCTGCTGGACAAGCAGGTAGTCAGCTTTGAGCTGATCATTGCCGGCTTCCTGCTCGGCGGCGCCATCGGCATGGTACTGGCCAAGAAGGTGCAGATGACCTCCATGCCGCAGCTGGTAGCCGTGCTCAACGGTTTCGGTGGCGGCGGCTCACTGGGCGTGGCGCTAGCCAGCTACCTGGTAGCCGTTGGCGGCGTCGGCTTTGAGCCCGGCGCACTGGGTGTGATCGACGTGATCACCATCATGCTGACGGTCGTCATCGGTGGTGTAACCCTGAGCGGCTCGGCCATCGCCTTCGGCAAGCTGCAGGAAATCATCCCCGGCAAGCCCATGGGCTTCCCCGGCCAGACCGCGTTCAACGGCCTGCTGGTTATCGCCGCGCTGGCGCTGACCGTGATGGCCGCCATCGATCCCAGCCAGCCTGCGTACATGTGGACTGCACTGGCACTGGCTGCCGTGCTCGGCGTGACCCTGGTGATGCCGATCGGCGGCGCCGACATGCCGGTGGTTATCGCCCTGCTGAACAGCTACTCGGGTATCGCTGCCGCCATGGCCGGTTTCGTGATGGGCAACACCGTACTGATCGTGTCCGGTTCACTGGTCGGTGCCTCTGGCCTGATCCTGACCAAGATCATGTGTGACGCCATGAACCGCTCGCTGCCCAACGTACTGTTCGGCCGCATGGGTGCTGACACCGGCGGCGAACAGGCCGGCGACGAGATCTACGAGGGCAAGATCACCAGCGCCTCACCCGACGAAGTGGCGATGCTGCTGGAAACCGCGCGCAAGGTCATCATCGTGCCCGGCTTCGGTATGGCACTGTCCCAGGCCCAGCACGCCGTGCGCGAACTGGCCGACGCTATCGAAGCCAAGGGCGGCGAAGTGCTGTACGCCATCCACCCGGTGGCGGGCCGCATGCCCGGTCACATGAACGTGCTGCTGGCCGAGGCCGAAGTGCCCTACGAGAAGCTGGTGGAGATGGAGCGCATCAACTCCCAGTTCGAGGACTGCGATGTGGCCATCGTGCTCGGCGCCAACGACGTCACCAACCCGATGGCGCGCAACGCCGAGGGCAGCCCGATCTACGGCATGCCCATCCTCAACGTGGACAAGGCCCGCACCATCGTGGTGATCAAGCGCAGCCTGAGCCCCGGCTTTGCCGGTCTGCCCAACCCGCTGTTCGCGCTGGACAACACACTGATGGTGTTCGGCGACGGCAAAAAGGCGGTGGTCGACATGGCTACGGCCCTGGAAGCTGCATAAGAAAGCTACGTAAGACGCCAGACGGCGACACACAAGGGGCGGGTGGCAACACCCGCCCCTTTTTTGTGGGCGTCGAACACATACGCCGGACGCTATACGGGAGACGGGGGGCGCTTAAAGGCGGTCGGACGCTGCTAGTCTGCTGTCGGACAGCAAAGCGGTGCGCACAGCGCACCCTACGCGGCTTCGCAGCAAACCCGTAGGATGCGCCGCGCGCACCGCCTTTGCGTCTTGCGTCCAGCAGCGATCGCTCCGCCGTGTGCGACTGAAGTCGCAGCTACAGGCCATCGGCTCTACGGCGGCCAAGCGCAAAAAATTACGCCCCTCCCCTATTGACGAAAACCCCACTCGGTGGGACATTAGCGCCGTTTTTTGGCCGGCCCGGATCACCCTGGCCGTCACTTATTCCGACCTGTTCTGTGGAGTTGCCGCCCTGGTGTTGGAAGTCGTCGATATCACTCGCCGTTTTGGCGACTTCACCGCGTTGGAGCGGGTCAGCCTGCAGATTACCGGCGGCGAGTTCTTCACCCTGCTGGGGCCATCGGGCTGTGGCAAAACCACCCTGCTGCGCATCATTGCCGGCTTCGACCAGCCCGACAGCGGCGAGATTCTGCTGGACGGCAAACCGCTGCTGCCCATCGCCCCGGAACAGCGCCCGGTGCACACGGTGTTCCAGAACTACGCACTGTTTCCGCATATGACGGTGGCCGACAACATCGCCTTTCCGCTGCGCATGGCCGGCATCGACCGCCGCGAAATTCGCCGCCGGGTGGCCGAGGCGCTGGCCAGCGTGCGCCTGGCCGACAAGGGCCGCCGCTACCCCGATGCCCTCTCCGGCGGCCAGCGCCAGCGCATTGCCATTGCCCGCGCCCTGGTCAACCGGCCGCGCCTGTTGCTGCTGGACGAACCGCTGTCGGCGCTGGACGCCAAGCTGCGCGAGCAGATGCAGCTGGAACTGATCAACCTGCAGAAGGAAGTGGGCATCACCTTCGTTTACGTCACCCACGACCAGGGCGAGGCACTGGCGCTGTCGCACCGCATTGCGGTGATGAATGCCGGTCGCGTTGCGCAGATCGCCGAACCCACCGAGCTGTACAGCTACCCCCAGGACCGCTTTGTCGCCGACTTTATCGGCCAGTGCAATCTGCTGGAGGGACAGGTACTGGCGCTGGACGAGGGCTCAGCCCGCGTGCAGCTGGACGGACTGGGCGAGATTGACGCCGAGCTCGGCCACGGCCACGCCTTTACCGAGGGCAGCCCCTGCGCGCTGGCGCTGCGCCCGGAGAAAGTGCGCCTGGGCGGCGCTCTGCAGGCGGCGCCGGGCGAGGTCTGCCTGTCGGGCGAGGTGCACGACACGCTCTACCTGGGCGATGTCACCGTGTACCTGGTGGAGCTGGCCAACGGCCTGCGCCTGCAGGCGCTGCTGGCCAATAACGCCCCCGGCCGCAGCCGCCTTTACGAAGTCGGCGAAGCGGTGCAGGTTGCCTGGCACCGCAGTGCCGGCCATCTGCTGAGCTGAGCCGGTGAACCGCGCCCAACGCTGGCAGCAGTGGCTGTTGTCGCTGCCGCCCACGGCTTACCTGCTGCTGTTCTTTGCCGCACCCACCGCGATCATGCTGTTCGCCTCGTTTCGTTACGCCGGCGACTACGGCGGGCTGGCGCCCTGGTATGCGGTGGAGGATGGCCGCCTGGTCATCGAACTGACGCTGGAGAACTGGCAGCGGCTGTTCGAGTCTGACATTTACCTGCACATCTTCATCAAGTCGGTGGGTTACGCCCTGCTGACCACGGCGCTGTGCCTGCTGCTGGGCTACCCGCTGGCACTGAAGATTGCCACCAGCGAGCGCCGCCACCGCGACCTGTTGCTACTGCTGGCCATCCTGCCGTTCTGGAGCAACTTCCTGGTGCGCATCTACGCCTGGATGATTATTCTCAGCCCCCAGGGCGCGCTGAGCCTGGCACTCAATGAGCTGCTGGGCTGGTTTGGGCTGGAACCGGTGCGGCTGATGTTCAGCGCCACCGCGGTCATACTGTGCATGGTCTACGTGCACCTGCCCTTCATGGTGCTGCCGCTGTACGCCAATCTGGAAAAGCATGACCGTGAGTTGCTCACCGCCGCCCAGGACCTCGGTGCCAGCCGCTGGCAGCGCTTCTGGCAGGTGACCTGGCCGCAGTCGCGGCCCGGTGTTTACGCCGGCGCGGTGCTGGTGCTGATTCCTTCACTGGGCATGTTTGCCATTCCCGACCTGCTGGGAGGCACCCAGGGCATCATGATTGGCAACGTTATCAAACAGCAGTTTGTCGAGGCCCGCGACTGGCCCTTTGGCAGCGTGCTGTCCATTGTGCTCACCGCCGTCACCGTCGCCCTGGTACTGCTCGGCGCGCGCCTGGGCCAGCAGCGCAGAGGTAAGCGCTGATGAAATTGCGCTCGCCCAGCCTGCTCACCACTGCCGCGTTCGCGGTGTACCTGTTTCTGTACCTGCCGCTGATTGTGGTGGCGGT
>JBFHRT010000128.1:0-6268 GCA_041591575.1 Spongiibacteraceae bacterium | reverse complement strand
GTCTCCGGCAGGTAGTAGTGACGCCGCCAGATTTCGCGGTAGCGATCGAGCTCGGCCTGCCAGCGCTGTTCATCCCAGCCCAGCTCTTCGGCGCAGATCCGCTCTATGTCGGCAAACAGTTCCTCGGCACCGTTTCTCAACAGCGAGCCCAGGCGGGTGCGGCGCAGCAGCAGGTCGTCCAGGTGCTGCACCGCCTCGTGGCGCGCCGCCCAGCGGCACTCCGCCAGGCAGAACTGGGTGTCGCCCAGCGGCTGTTGTTCGGCCGCCGGCGTGGATGCCAGCAGCGCCCTGGCCAGCGCGCCGTAGCGGCCTTGCAGGCGCTCGGCGCGCTCCGGGGCGACCCCTTCCAGGGGCTGGCTCACCGGCGCAAACACGCGCTCGTCGCCACCCTGGGTCGCCGGCAACTTCAGGTACGGTGCCGCCGCTTTCAATACGTCCAGCGCAATCAGGCGGAAGGTGGTGAGCTTGCCGCCGCTGACGGTGACCAGGCCATGATCCTGCCACACCGCGTGGTCGCGCCGTTCCTTGGAGGGATCCTTGGCATTGTCGGAAGCGATCACCGGGCGCACACCGGCGAAGGTGGAAATGATGTCGTCGCGGCCGATGCCGTGCTCGGGGAATTCACTGGCCACCGCGCGCAGCAGGTAGTCCACTTCCTCGGCGCTGATGCTGGCCTCGGTATCCAGACAGTCGCGGTGGTCCAGGTCGGTGGTGCCCACCACGGTGCGCCCCTCCCAGGGGAAGATAAACACCGGCCGCTGGTCCGCCGGGTGCATCAGGGTCAGGCACTGGTCCACCGGCAGCCGCTGCTGCTCCAGAATCAGGTGACTGCCGCGCAGCGGCCGTACCCGCTGCTCGGGCTTGACCTCGCTGCGCAGGCGGTCGGCCCAGGCGCCGGTGGCGTTGACCACCACCCGCGCCTTCACCTCGACGCGCTCGCCAGTTTCCGCGTTTTCCAGTTGCAGGCCGCAGACCTGCGGGCCGTGTTTCAGCAGCTGTGCGGCGCGAGTGTAATTGAGCACCTGGCCGCCGGCCTGCACCGCCTCCTGTAGCACCCGCAGCACCAGCCGCGCGTCGTCGGTGGTGCTGTCGGTGTAGTAGCAGGCGCCCTTGAGGGTGTCACTGCGAATGCCCTGGAACTGGCTCTGCAGCTGGTCGCGACGGATGTAGCGGTGGTCGCGGATGCCGGCCAGGGCATCGTACAGGGCCAACACCGCGGTCATTGCCAGGCGGCCGGGAAACTGGCCCTTGCGCAGGGCGAAGTGGTAGCCCATGCGCTGCACCAGCCCCGGTGCCTCGCGCAGCAGACGCTCGCGCTCGCGCAGGGCGTGACGGGTGAGTTTGATATCGCCCTGGGCGATGTAGCGCAGGCCGCCGTGCACCATTTTGGAGGAGCGGCTGGAGGTGCCCCAGGCGAAGTCACGCTGCTCCACCAGCAGTACTTTTAGCCGCCGCCGCACCGCCTCGCGCAGGATGCCGGCGCCGGTGATGCCGCCGCCGACAATGATCATGTCCCAGTCGCCATGACTGGCGCCGGGATTTTCCGCGCTGGCCGCGTCGCCGCGCAGTTGCTGCCACAGCTGGTCGCGATCGGTGAAGCCGGTGTTTTCAAAGCCCGTGCCTTCAAAACCAGTATCCGCTGCGCTCATCGGCTCACTCCTGGGGTAGCAGTTTGCCCGGATTCATCTGCTGCTCGGGGTCGAACAGCTGGCACAGCTGGCGGATGGCGGCCATGCCCAGCTCGCCCTTTTCTGCGCTCAGGTATTGGGCGTGATCCTTGCCGACACCGTGCTGGTGGCTGATGGTGCCGCCGTGCTTCACGATGGCCTCGGCGCCGGCGGCCTTGAGTTTCTGCCAGCGCTGGTAGGTGCGCTCATAGCTGTCGGCGCAGCGGAACAGGTAGGTGGTGTAGATGCTCGAGCCCTGGCCGTAGACGTGGGACAGGTGGGTGAACACATGCACTTTCTCGCCCTCGTCGACCAGCGCCTTGGCGATGTCGGCCTCGATGCCGGCCACCGCTGCCGGCACTCGCGCCCAGTCGATGCAGGTTTCCATGGTGTCCACCGCGAAGCCGTGCTCCCACAGACCGTGGCGCAGGTAGGGCGAGCGGAAGCGGCTGTGCTCCCAGCGCTTGCCCAGCAGGGTGCCGGTGTAAACGCCGCCGAATTTTTTCACCTGCTTGCGGGCGATATTCAGCGCCGCCTTGCACTGGCTCTTGGAACCGGTGAGGCCGAAGGTGAACATGCACTTGTTGTCGCCGGCGCCGCGCACGCTAAGGTATTTTTCCAGCACCGCGATGGCGGCTTCGTGGCCGGCCAGCTTGAGCTGGGTGAAGGTTTCGGTGGTGTTGCTCAGGCGCATCATCGATAGCTGCACGCGCTGCTGGGTGAGGTCGCGCACCGCCTTGACGCCGCTTTCCCAGTCGGGAAAGAACACCACGTGGAAGGATTCCTGATCGGCGATGGGGGTCACCCGCACCTTCACCTCGGTGATGATGCCCAGGCGGCCCTCGCTGCCCATAAACATCTCGCGTACATCGGGGCCGGCGGAGGAGGCGGGAATGGTGGGGATGTCCAGCGTGCCCTTGGGTGTCTCGACCCGGCCGCCGGCGAACATCTGCTCAATGCGCCCGTAGCGCAGCGACTGCTGGCCGCTGGAGCGGCTGGCCACCCAGCCACCGACGGTGGACAGTTCCCAGGACTGGGGGTAGTGCCCCAGGGTGTAGCCTTGTTCCTTGAGCTGGGCTTCCAGCGCAGGACCGGCCGTGCCGGCGCCAAAGGTGGCGATCTGGGATTCTTTGTCCAGCGCGATCAGCGTGTTCATGCGGCCCATGTCGATGGTCAGTACCGGGCGGCCGTTTGCTTCGGGGTTGATGTGGCCGACCACCGAGGTGCCGCCGCCGTAGGGAATCACGTCGAAGCCCTCGGCCTGGGCAAACTGCAGCAGTTCGCGCACCTGCTCGGAGCTTTCCGGAAAGGCGACGCCGTCGGGGAAGGCGCCGAACTCGCCGCTGCGCATGGCCAGCCAATCGGGCAGGCTCTGGCCGCGGGCGTGGCGCACCCGCTGTTCGGCGTCCACGCTGATCAGCGGATGCTCCGGCAGTCGCGACGGCGGCACCGTGGCCAGCACCGCGTCTAGACTGGCGTCGGGCAGCGGTGTTGATGTGCCGATCAGCGTTTCCAGAAATTTGCGCGCCGAGCTGCTCAGTGCAAAATCCAGGTCGTTGTTGTCGTCGCCCCAACCGTTCCAGCGTCGCATGGCTGCCCCTTAATTTGGTGAATCGTTGTGTGAGTGGTTGTGTGAATCAATGTATGCCGCATTCTGCGGTTATGGCCGTATATACTATCTCCCCCCAGCGGGGATTCACTGTCGGAACGAGACAGCGGGAGCACAGATTCGGACATGGCGGATATCACTCAACCCCAGCAGGCGGCAGCGGCGGCCGACAGCGGTTACGCCTCGGTGCCAGCGGTACAGCAGTACCTGAAAATGGCCGAGCGCTGCGCGGTGGACTGCGCGGCGCAGCTGCGCGAGGCGGGCATCGACGCCGCGGTGCTGGCCGACAACAACAAGCGCATCCCCGGCGCCGCCCTGGAGCGCCTGCTGGCGAGGCTCATTCCCGCCAGTGGTGATGCACTGTTCGGCCTGCACACCTCGCAATTTATTCAGCCCGCCTCCTACAGTGTGCTGGGCTACATCACCATGAACTGTGCCAACCTGCGCGAGGCGCTGGTGCAGGTGCCGGTCTACGAGAAAATTGTCGGCGACATGGGGGTGACCACCACCGAACGCCGCGGCCAGGACATGTTTATTCGCTGGTCCTGCAATTTCAGTGAACCGCTGGTGCGCCGTCACGTCATTGAAAATGTGTTGGCCTCCTGGCTGCGCTACGCGCGCTGGATCGCCCAGGTGGAGGCCGACCCCATCCGCGTGTGCTTCGAGCACCCGGCGCCGGCCTGCGCGCTGGATGACTATCGCGAGTTATTCCGCTGCGAGCTGCTGTTCGACCAGCCCGAGAGTGGCATCTGGTTCGATAGCGCGCTGCTGGACCAACCTTTCCAGCAGGCCGACGCGCAGTTGCTGGCGACCCTGCTGGACCACGCCAGCCTGTTGCTGCGGGAAATCGACAAGGACCAGTCGCTGGTCTATCAGGTGAAAAATCGCCTGCGACTGATGCTGCAGGAGGAGCTGCCGCGCAAGGAAACCATCGCCGCGCAGCTGGGCATGAACAGCCGCACCCTGCAGCGCCGCCTCAACGAAGAGGGCAGCGGTTACCAGGAGCTGCTCAATGAGCTGCGGCTGGAACGGGCCATTCACTACCTCAAGCACAGCGAGCTGAGCCTGGATGAGATTGGCGCCAAGCTGGGTTTTGCAGAACCGCGTTCTTTTTACCGCAGTTTCAAGCAGTGGACCGGGCAGACCGCCGGAGCCTATCGCGAGCAGTTGCAGCGCGGGGCGGACTGATTGAGTGCTTAGTTTGCAAAGTTAACCGTCATCGCGGGGAGCGCTTTACGCGACGCGGCGACCTCCTGCAGTCCGTTGCCATTCTGTCCGAGATTGCCACGGCAGCCCAGCGTCGCCGGACTGCCTCGCAATGACGGGGGAAGTTTTCGGCATTGGGGAAGGCCGTCATCGCGAGGAGCGTTTTTTTGCGACGCGGCGATCTCCGTCAGTCCGCTGCCATTCTGGCCGAGGTTGCCGCGGCAGCCCGGCGCCGCCGGACTGCCTCGCAATGACGGAAGAAATATCCGGGTTTGAGACAGGCTGTAGGCCGACATATGCGCATAGCGCGTTGCCGGCGCCATCCTATTTAACCAACCGCGCATCCAGCAGCAGATTGCGCGGTGTCAGTTCCCGCTCGCAGAACTGGGTAAGTTCGCAGTGGTAGCCGTTTTCTTCCAGGTACAGCGCCCGGTCCAGCACCAGCCATAGTTCCAGCGCCCGGCGGAAGGCCATCGGCAGCAGCGTCAGCCGCTCTACCTCGTCGAAGCGCTGTTGCCCGCGTTGTTCGAAGGCATCGAAATCCACTCTCGCAGGCAGTGCCAGCTGCTTGAGTTCGGCGACGCGGCGACAGAAAGCCTCAAAGCCGTCGGTGAGCACGGTCTCCGACAGCGGCGGCACCGGCAGGTAGTCGTCGCGGCCGCGCAGCTCCCGCTGCAGCAGATCAAAACCCAGCCGCCAGGCCTGCAGCCGCGCGCGATTGCGCCGCACCCGCGCCGGCGCGGTGGCCGACTGCCGCACCGCCAGTCGCAGCTCCTCACGGCGCAGCCGCAGCGCACTGGCCGCAGCGGTGGCCGACAGCGGTCGGTAGTGGCTTTCCTGCCCGGGCGGCGGGTGCAGGTGGTAGCAGCAGGGCGACAGGCTGATGCGCTGCACGCCGCGCTCGGCGGCCAGTTGCAGCAGGCGCAGGTGCAGGCCACCACAGGCGTGCAGTGCCAGCGCGTGCTGCCGGGGTTGCAGGTGGCTGGCAGCGGTGTCGCCGAGCACATCGCAGGCCTGCAGGGTTACCGGCAGTTGCAGCCGTGCCGCCAGCCGCTCACCGTCGGCCACCAGCGCCGGGTCGATTTCCAGTGCGGTGACGGTCGCGCCGCCGCTGGCGCTGAGCAGCCGTCCCAGGTGGGCCTTGCCGGCGCACCACTCCAGTGCCGGCAGCGATAATTCGCCCAGGGCACCGCCGAAGGCCTGCAGCTGCTGCCACTTGCGCCCCGGCACATCGCGCTGCAGTCGTTCATCGCTGGCCAGCGGCCGGCCGCGCCGCGCTATGTCTATCAGTGCTGCCAGTTCGGCGGCGGCCGGCAGCCGCGGCGCCAGTGCCGCCAGCAGGACGTCGTCGTCACCCTGCAGTCGTTGTACCTGCTCGTCACTGAGTGCCAGTAGCCATTGCGCCAGCTGCGGCTGCTCGTCCAGCCACACCGGACGCCGCTCGATAAACGGCACCGGGCGCCACAGCGCCTGATTCGCGCTGAGTAGCTGGTCCAGGCGCTGGAAGCGCTGGCGGTGATCGGGAGCTTGGGGCATGGCGAGGCTGTGGTGGGCGCATCGGGGGTGGGCATTATACCTGATGCCGCCCCAGTGGCGCGCTCGTTAGGCCGGGCGCCGTTGCTGCCGGTGTGGCCCGCTCTCAGCGCGGCAACACTTCCACCACGCCGAGGGTTTTTCCGGAGCGGCGTAGCGAGTGCTCGAAGCGGCCGCTGCGGCTGGCAGTAAAGGTGATGCTGCGGCTTTCACCAGCCTGCAGGCGCGCCTTCAGCTTGTAGGCTGGCAGGTC
>JBFHRT010000127.1:0-6270 GCA_041591575.1 Spongiibacteraceae bacterium | reverse complement strand
CGGCCGCTACTGGGATCGCGCAGGTAGACGGTGCAGACTTCAGTGACCATCACTTGGGCAATGCGCCCGACCATGATTTTCAGTGCCGATTCCAGGTCGTCGGCGCTGTTGACCGCCTGCACGATGCTCCTGAGCGACTCCAGCATCATGGCCGGCGACCCGCATTGAGAAAATCGCTAACCAGGCGCGCGTGGCGCGGCGCCAGCTCCTTCATTGCACGGCGGTAGACATCGCGCTTGAAAGACACCACCTGCCCCAGCGGATACCAGTAGCTGACCCACTGCCAGCCATCGAATTCGGGCTTGTCGCCATGATCTAGTGACACCCGCGCGTCATCGGCTCGCATCTGCAGCAGGTACCACTTCTGTTTCTGGCCAATGCACACCGGGCTGCTGGCGCGGCGCACCAGCCGCTGCGGCAGGCGGTAGCGCAGCCAGCCTCGGGTACAGGCGACCACGGACACATCGTCAGCCTCAAGGCCAACCTCTTCGTGCAGCTCGCGATAGAGCGCCTGCTCGGGCGTTTCGCCGGGGTGTATGCCCCCCTGCGGAAACTGCCAGGCGTCCTGCCCCACGCGCCGCGCCCACAGCAACTCGCCGCGCGCGTTAGCCAGCATAATGCCGACGTTGGGCCGGAATCCTTCCGAGTCAATCACGCTGTCACCTGTCCCTACCTGTTAATACCAATAGTTCATTGTTCCACAAATCCTCAGAACTGGGAATGCGCCGCCGGCAAGTGCCCGATTCAGATGCAAAAACCCGCTTCAGACGGTATCCTAGGCGCCCCTCGCACAACACAGGACAGCGCGCCGTGGCCCTCGCCATCTTCGACCTCGACAACACCCTACTCGGCGGTGACAGCGACCACGCCTGGGGCCAGTTTCTGGTCGACAAGGGCATTGTCGACGCCGACAACTTCGCCCGCGCCAACGACGAGTTCTACCGCAAGTACCAGGCCGGCGAGCTGGACATCCACGAATACCTGGCCTTTGCACTGGAACCGTTGACCCGTTTCAGCCTGGACGAGCTGGCGGCCCTGCACGCGCGCTTTATGGCCGAGTACGTGCAGCCCATGCGCCTGCCCGCCGCCGACGCCCTGCTCGCCCAGCACCGCGCCGCCGGCGATTACCTGCTGATCATCACCGCCACCAACGGCTTCGTCACCCACCCCATCGCCGAGGCCATGGGTGTGGACGACATTCTCGCCACCGAGCCGGAACTGGCCGACGGCCGCTACACCGGCCGCGTGGCGGGCACCCCCTGCTTCCAGCACGGCAAGGTGGAGCGCCTGCAGCAGTGGCTGGCCGACAGCGGCCACAGCCTGGCCGGCAGCTGTTTCTACAGCGACTCCCACAACGACCTGCCGCTGCTGGAACAGGTGGAGCGACCGGTGGCGGTGGACCCCGACGATATCCTGCGCGAGACCGCCGAGGCCCGCGGCTGGCCGGTGATCAGCCTGCGCGACTGATCTTTAAGTAGCGATAGACGAAACGCAGCCCGCCGCCTGAATCGCCGGCAAAGCCGCGCGCACACGGCTATGCCAAAACGACTATGCTAAATGGGTACACGGACGGACTGCGGCCATGACCCCCGACTACATAGCCCTCCTGCAGGCACTGGCGATCTTCGGCGGCATCAAGCGCGACATTGTCGAGCTGATACTGGAAAACTCCCCGATCGTCACCCGCGAGCAGAACCAGTATTTCTTCCACGAAGGCGACACCGCCGACGCCATGTACGTGCTGGAGATGGGGCGGGTGGCGGTGCTCAAGGGCTGGGGCGACAAGCAGTACCTGATGCGGCGGCTGCGCTCCGGCGACTCCATCGGCGAGATGGCACTGGTCGACATGCAACCGCGCAGCGCCTCGGTACTGGCAGAAACTGAATGCCTGGCCATTCGCATCAACACCGAAACCTTCCGCAAGATTTTTCAGCGCGACACGGAACAATTCATGCTGATTCAGATGAACATGGCCCGTGAGATCAGCCGCCGCCTGCGCCAGACCGACCAGGAGCTGTTCCGCCTCTGCGTGGAGGGCGAGGCACCGGCAGAGCTGGCGGTGTATAGCGGCCCCGAGCAGGTGCCGCCTAAACCCGGCGCTGGCATCAGGCATCTCTGACGCATCGCTCAGCCCAACCGCGCCACCTTTACACAAGCCTGACAAAAAACTCCGCCGTCGCGCTTGGCGCATTGCACACGAGCCGATACCCTTTGCGGGTTTCACTACTGAGCCCAGGGATAAGCCACCGTGTCGCGACTCGCCAAATTTCTGCTGCCACCGCTGATTCTGATTGCCGCCGTTGTCGCTGCCCGCGGACTGGTTGCCGGCCGGCAGCCGCTGCAGACCCGCGCCGAACCGCCGCTGCCGCCACTGGTGGAAACCCGCCTGCTGGGCGAGGGCGGTGTCGAGCTGCAGCTGTACAGCGAGGGCACCGTGCAGACCAAGGAAAAGGTGCAACTCACCGCCGATATCAGTGGCCGCGTGATCTGGCTATCGCCGCGCTTTCTGGTAGGTGAGGTAGTCGAGGCCGATGAGCCACTGCTGCGCATCGACCCCACCAACTACCAACTGGCGCTGGCCCAGGCGCAGCTGGCGCTGCGCGATGCCGAACTGAGCCTGGCCGACGCCCGCACCCGCTTCAGCCGCAGCAGCGCACACCCGCAGCTGCGCCGCGCCGAGGCCCAGGTCGAGGCCGCCACGGCGCAACTGGCCAAGGCACGCCAGGACCTGGAGCGCACCGAGCTGCGCAGCCCGCTGCGCGCCGTGGTCGACCGCAAACAGGTATCGCTGGGCCAGCACGTTAATGCCGCCGCGGTGCTCGGCGAATTGCTGGCCACCGCGGCGGTGGAGATTCCGCTGCCGCTGTCGGCCGATGAACTGCAGCTGCTCGGCGACCGGCCCGGCCAGCCGGTGACGCTCAGCGCCCGCGCCGGCAGCCGCCAGCTGCAGTGGCCGGCGCGCATCAGCCGCCTGCGCCGGCAGCTGGACCCGCAAACCCGAGTGGCCTACGCCATCGCCGAAGTGCATGACCCCTATGGTTTTGACAAGGGCTTCGACAGCGAAGACGCGGACGCGCGCGCGATGCCGCTGCGCATCGGCCAGTTCGTGCAGGCCGAGATCGGCGCCGTGGTGCTGCCCGACGCCCAGCGCATCCCCAACAGCGCACTGTTCGACGATCGCTACGTGTACACGGTTGACGCCGACAACCGTCTGCGCCGCCGCGAGGTGCGGCTGCTGCGCCACGAGCGCGACAGTGCGGTGATCAGCAACGGCCTCGCCGCCGGCGAGCGCCTGGTATTGAGCCGCCTGGAACTGATGACCGACGGCATGGCGGTGCGCATCGCCGGCAGCGGGAACTGAACATGACCATAAAAGAGCGCGGCGCCATCGCCTGGATGGCAGCCAACCCGGTGGCGGCCAACCTGCTGATGCTGGTAGTGATGCTGGCCGGCCTGCAATCGGTGTTCGGCCTCAAGAAGGAGGTGTTTCCCAGCTTCCCCACCGAGATGATTCGCATCACCGTGCCCTACCCCGGCAGCGCCCCGGAAGAAGTCGAAGAGGGTGTGCTGCTCAAGGTTGAGGAAGCGGTACAGGACCTGGAGGGGGTCGACGAGATCGTCGCCGAGGCCCGCGAGGGTGTCGGCACCGTCACCGTGCAGATGCAGCCGCGCAGCGACATGGCCGCGGCCCTCAACGACATCACCTCGCGGGTCAACGCCATCGCCGCCTTCCCGGCGGAGACCGAGAAGGCGGTGATCGAGGAGATCCTGGCGCGGGTGCAGGTGATCAACCTGTCCATTTACGGCGAGCTCAGCGAGCACCAGCTCAAGGCGCTGGCGGACCAGACCCGCGACCAACTGCTGGCACTGCCGGGCATCAGCCAGATCGACATGGCCGGGGTACGCGACTACGAGGTCTCCATCGAGATCTCCGATGCGCGCCTGCGCCAGTACGGCCTCAGCTTCGACGACGTGGTGGCGCAGGTGCGCGCCCAGTCGCGCAACCTGCCCGGCGGCCAGATGCGCACCGACAGCGGCACCGTCACCCTGCGCTCCCAGAGCCAGGCCTACAGCGGCCGCGACTATGCCGAGCTGGAACTGATCACCCGCGCCGACGGCACCCGCGTGCGCCTGGGCGATGTCGCCGAGCTGCGCGACGGTTTCGGCGAGCAGCCGGTGCTCAACCACCTCAACGGCGAGGCGGCGGCGCGACTGACCATCTACAGCACCGGCGACCAGAACGCGCTGGCCATCAGCCAGCAGGTGCGCGATTTCGCCGAGGCGCGCAATGCCGAGCTGCCCGACGGCGTCCACCTGGTGGCCTGGAACGACAACTCGCGCATTCTCAAGGGCCGCATCGGCCTGCTGCTCAAGAACGCCGTCCAGGGCGGCCTGCTGGTGCTGATCTTCCTGGCCCTGTTCCTGCGCCTGACCATGGCCTTCTGGGTGCTGATCGGCGTGCCTTTCAGCTTCCTCGGCACCCTGTTCGTGATGGGGCCGGTGGACCTGTCCATCAACGTCATCTCCCTGTT
Organism: Spongiibacteraceae bacterium; assembly: GCA_041591575.1. Lineage (GTDB taxonomy): Bacteria > Pseudomonadota > Gammaproteobacteria > Pseudomonadales > Spongiibacteraceae > JBFHRT01. The sequence continues at coordinate 1,738 of JBFHRT010000127.1, read as the reverse complement.
CGGCTTCCTGCTGGTGCTGGGCATCGTGGTGGACGACGCCATCGTCACCGGCGAGAGCGCCTACACCTACCTGGAGCGGGAAAAAGACGGCATCAACAGCGTGGTGCGCGGCGTGCGCCGGGTCTCGGTGGCCACCGTGTTTGGCATGCTCACCACCATCATTGCCTTCCTGCCCCTGCTGCTGCTGGAATCGGGCATCGGCCGCTTCGGCAGCCACATTGCCATCGTGGTGATCTGCTGCCTGCTGTTCTCGCTGGTAGAAACCAAACTGATCCTGCCCACCCACCTGCGCCACCTTAAGATCGACCGCCCCGAGCACGAGCGCGGCCCCCACCGCCACCTGCAGAACGCCGCCGCCCGCGGCCTGCAGTGGGTGGTGGCGCGCTTGTACCGGCCGGCGCTGCAGGCGCTGCTGAGTTATCGCTACGCCACCCTGGCCGGCTTTATCGCCGTGCTGATCGTCACCCTCAGCCTGCTGCCGGCGGGCGCGCTGCGCTTCGTGTTCTTCCCGGTGATCCCTTCGGACGACATCATCATCCAGCTCAAAATGCCGGCCAGCGCCCCCTACCAGCTCACTCACCGCTACGCGCTGCAGATCGAGGATGCCGCCGCCGAGGTCAACCGCCGCTACCGCGAGGCCAGCGGCGACGACCGCGACGCCATCGCCGCCATCGAGGTGCTCAGCGAGGATGACAGCAGCGCCCGCATCTGGGCGGCGCTGATTCCCTCCGAAGAGCGCGACATCACCTCGGTGACCATGGCGCGCTGGTGGCGCGAGGCCGTGGGCGAGCTGCCCGGCGTCAAGGAACTGAGCTTCGATGCCAATGCCGGTCCCGGCGGTGGCGTCGACGTGGATGTGCAGCTGTCCGCCGAGAGCCTGGACGAACTGCGCCGCGCCGCGGAGGCGCTGAGGGAGCGGATGCAGCAGTTAGATGGCGTCTACGACCTACGCGACAGCTTCGGCGCCGGCGCGCCGGAAGTGGAAATCTGCATCCTGCCCGAGGGCGAGGCCTTGGGCCTGGGTCAGGCCGAGCTCGCCCGGCAGCTGCGCCAGGCCTTCTTCGGCGCCGAAATCCAGCGCTTCCAGCGCGGCCGCCACGAAGTCCGCGTCTACGTGCGCCTGCCCAGGGAGCAGCGCAGCAGCCTCAGCGCCCTGCAGGATCTGTGGGTGCGCCTGCCCAGCGGCGAAGACGTGCCATTCACCCAGGTGGCCGAGGCCCTGCCCAAGGCCGGCATCTCCACCATCAAGCGGGTGGACCGCCAGCGCGTGGTCAACGTGCAGAGCGCCGTCGACAAATCGCGCATCGAACCTGACGACGTCGTGGCCAAACTGCAGAGCGACATCCTGCCCGAGCTGCAGCAACAGTTCCCCGGCATCCGCTACGGCTTTGCCGGCGCGGTGGAGGAACAGCAGCAGGACACCACTGCGCTCAAACTCGGCACCGCCCTGGTACTGCTGTTAATTTTTGCGGCGCTGGCCATCCCGCTCGGCTCCTACCTGCAGCCGCTGTACATCATGTCCGCCATCCCCTTCGCCGTGGTCGGCGCCTTCCTCGGCCACCTGCTGATGGACATGTCGCTGAGCATGCTGTCGATTGTCGGCATCGTCGCCCTGGCCGGCATCGTGGTCAACGACAGCCTGGTGCTGGTGGACTACATCAACCAGCGCGTCGCCGCCGGCAGCGAGCGGCTGAAGGCAGTGGTCGACGCCGGCCAGGCGCGCTTTCGCGCGGTGGTG
>JBFHRT010000126.1:0-6311 GCA_041591575.1 Spongiibacteraceae bacterium | reverse complement strand
TTTGATTTGTCGCCAGCGCTGGATCTCGACGTGGCGCTTAGGCGAATGGGCTCGCTGCCTAACCCGGAAGTGCCGTCCTATACCGAGTTGGACCTGCGTATCGCCTGGCGACTGCAGCCCGAGCTGGAGTTGGCTCTGAGCGGGCACAACCTGCTGGACCCTGTTCACCCGGAGTTCGGTTCGGCGGCCACCCGCAGCGAAATAGAGCGCCGCGTCAACGTTCAGCTGCGCTGGAGCTACTGATGAGCGCTCATCAGCGGTGCAAAAACTCGGCGCTGGCGCTGTCTTGCATTGCCGCCGCCTTGTTGGTGCTGATGCCGCTGTCGGCATTGGCCGACACCGAGGTGGAGCAGGTGGCATCGCGCATCAAAGCGGTGTTTTTGTACAAGTTCTGCGGTTACGTGCAGTGGCCACCGGAGGTTTTTGCCGCTGCTGACAGTCCCTTGGTGCTGGGCGTGGCCGGCTCTGATTCTATTGCCCGCGAGCTTGCCGAGGCTGTGCGTGGGCGGCAGGTAGGCGGTCGCCAGCTGGTGGTACGCCAATTGGACGCTCGCGACAGTATCAATGATCTGCACCTGTTGTATGTGGCGGCGTCGGCGCAGCTTCGAATGCAGCCAGTGCTTTCCCAGGTGCGTGACCGACCGATACTGCTGGTCACCGATAGCGAAGAGGGGCTGGCCGCCGGTGGCATCATCAACTTTTCAGTTCAGGAAAACCGGGTACGCTTTGACATTTCCATGAGTGCTGCCCGGCGTAGCGGGCTGTCACTGAGTGCCCAGCTGCTGTCGGTGGCGCGAGTCGTTCGCGGCCAGTCACCATGATGCGCTTGCTTGGCGCGCACTCCATTCGCCACAAGTTGATGGCGGGGGTGTTGCTCACCACCGTGTCGGCACTACTGATTCTGGGAACGAGCGTCGTTGTTTACGATCTGCGCGATTACCACGAACGGCTGCTGAACGACCTCACCACCCAGGCACAGCTGATCGGCTCGGCCAGTGCACCTGCACTGCAATTTGGCGACCCCCAGCTGGCCGGCGACTACCTGGGCTTGCTGCGATTCAGGCCGCAGATCCGCGCCGCAGCCATCTACGATGCCAAAGGCGCGCTGTTTGCCAACTATGTGAGCAAAGTAGCCGAGCAGCGGGATTTTCCGCCGTTGCCCGATGTCGACGGGGAACAGGTGAGCGGTACCACGTTGACGCTGTTCAAGCGCATCATCCACAACAACGAAATTCTTGGCACACTCTACTTGCGTGCTCACTACCAGTTATACGACCGCCTGTGGCAGTACGCGGGTATTGTGTTGGCGGTCACGCTGCTGGCTCTGGTGATATCGATGCTGCTATCACTATGGTTGCAGTCGCGCATCACCCGGCCGATTCTGGCGGTGACTGGCCTGGCGCGACAGGTGGCAGAACGCCGTGACTACAGTCTGCGCGCCGAGAAAAGTACCGACGACGAGGTCGGCTACCTGGTGGAAGCGTTTAACGAGCTGCTGTCTGAAGTAGGGCGGCGCAGCGCCGAGCTGGAGAGCTCCAACAGTAAGCTGCAACAGCAGATTCGTGAGCGCCGCGAAGTCGACCGTGCCCTGCACGACAGCGAACGCCGCCACCGCACACTGGTCACGGCGTTGACCTCAGTGGTATGGATAGCCGATGCAAACGGTGACTTTGGCCCCGAGCAGGAATCCTGGGACAGTTACACCGGCCAGGAGCCAGCCACGCACCGTGGGCGCGGCTGGCTGGATGCCTTTCACGAGGGCGACCGCAAACTGGTTGCCGAGGCCTGGGAGCAGGCGCGTAACCAGCGCAAGCCGCTAGAGCTTGAAGTGCGTCTGTGGCATGAAGACACCGCTACATATCGCTATGTGTTTCTGCGAGCGGTGCCGCTACTCGATGCCCACGGCAAGCTCATAGAGTGGATAGGGACCGCGGAAGACATCGACGAGAGGCGCCGCGCCGCGCGTGAAATCCGTCGCCTCAATGCGGAGCTGGAGCAGCGAGTCAGCGAGCGCACTGCTGAACTAAAGCGTGCGGTCAAGGAGCTGCAGGCATTCAGTTACTCGGTGTCGCATGATTTACGCACACCGCTGCGTGCCATTGACGGCTTCAGCCTGGCGCTGGTTGAAGATTATGGTGATCAGTTGGATGACACCGCGCGCGACTATATCGATCGCGTACGCTCGGGTGCGCAGCGCATGGGGCAGCTGATAGATGATCTGCTCAAGCTGTCGCGGGTCAGCCGCGCGGACTTGAGCTGTGAATCGCTGGATTTGTCAGAGATGGCGGAAAGCATTGTTGCCGCGATGCGCGACAATGATCCCGAGCGTGAGGTGGAGGTGCGCATCACCTCCGGCCTGTCTGCCTACGGCGACGCTCGTCTAATGCGCATTGCGCTGGAGAATCTGCTTAACAACGCCTGGAAGTACAGTGGCAAGGCCGAGCAGGCGGTGATTGAATTCGGTATGCGCAGTTATAAAGGCGAGCCCTGTTACTTTGTGCAGGACAATGGCGTAGGTTTTGATATGGCCTATGTCGACAAGCTGTTCAATGCTTTCCAGCGCCTGCATGACGGCAGTGAATTTCCCGGCACGGGGATTGGCCTTGCCACGGTGCAGCGCATCATCAGCCGCCACGGCGGGCGGGTGTGGGCAGAGGGCAGTGTCGGTGGCGGCGCGGTATTTTATTTCACCCTTCCAGGGCAGCCAGGAGCAAAAACATGAATACTCAACCCATCCTGCTGGTAGAAGACAACGAGGACGATGCCGCGCTAGCGCTGCGGGCGTTTAAAAAAAGCCATATCGTCAACGAAATCGTCCATACCCACGACGGCGTTGAGGCACTGGATTACCTGTATGGCACCGGTGACTTCGAAGGGCGAGATATCAGCCAGATGCCCTCGGTCGTCTTGCTGGATCTCAAACTGCCCAAAATTGACGGTTTGGAAGTGCTCAAGCGCATCCGCGCCCACGACAGCACACGGCTGTTGCCGGTGGTGGTGCTGACCTCGTCCAAGGAGGAGCAGGATCTGGTGCAGAGCTACAACCTGGGTGCCAACAGCTATGTGCGCAAGCCCGTCGACTTTAACGAGTTTGTTCCCGCGGTAGCGCAGCTCGGAGTGTATTGGCTGCTGCTTAACGAGTCGCCGTTTGGTAGTTAGCGGCGTGCCGTGGTCGTAGACCGCGCCGTGGGCACCGAAAGCGTCCTGGCCATCGCTTCGCACCCGTGGGAATGGCCTGTTACCGATGCTGGCCTTGGCTACCGCTTGCCGGGGCGGGTGACAGCATCAGGCGATGTCTTCGTGGTGGAATTATTCACACATTAGCGTTCGCGCTACACTGGTAAATCTTCCGGCTATCGCTACCATAGCGCCTGCGCCGTGCTGGCGCATGGCTATCCTATGTACTTGGAGGCGCCTTCGGCGCAGCGAGAAACGATGTTGCAGATTTCCAGTCGCGTTAGTCTTGCCGAGAGCGAGGTCGAGCTTCAGGCCGTGCGCGCCCAGGGTGCCGGCGGGCAAAACGTCAACAAGGTGTCCACCGCCATTCATCTGCGTTTTGATATCCGCGCGTCATCGCTGCCTGACTATTACAAAGAGCGCTTGCTGGCGCTGCGCGACCGTCGCATTTCCAGCGATGGCGTGGTGGTGATCAAGGCGCAACGCTTCCGCACCCAGGAAAAAAACCGCGCCGATGCTCTTGAGCGGCTGGCGGAGCTGGTGCGCGGCGTTGCCGTGACCCAGAAGGCGCGGGTGCCCACCAAGCCCAGCCGTGGTGCCAAGCAGCGCCGCATGGACCAGAAAACCCAGCGCGGTCAGACCAAGAACCTGCGCGGCAAGGTCAGGCTCGACTGAGCCGCCGGCCGCTGCTGCGTCGCAGCCGTTATAAGTATATATCGGTTTGTTATAACCAGTTGATTCTTATAGTGTTTTCTTCTAATTCGCCGTTCGCTGTGCTAAGGTTGCCGACCTTGAATGACAACATGGCTGGGGTCTGTGCGCGTGAAGCACCTCGATCTACCCAAAATCAATGCGGAGCTGGCGGATAAATCGCCGCAGGACATTATTCGCTGGGCGCTGTCGCTGGGGGAGCCGGCAATGGCGACCACCAGCTTCTCACCCAACGCGGCGGTGATGTTGCACCTGGTAACCCAGGTTCAGCAGGACCTGCCGGTAGTGTGGGTGGACAGCGGTTACAACATGCCCGATGCCTACCTGGTGGCCCAAAAGCTGATTGATCAGCTGCAGCCCAATCTGCAGGTTTACACCCCGGAAATGACGGCGGAGCGCCGCAACGCCATCATGGGGGGCATTCCGCACCCGGACGACAATCCGGAGCTGCACCGGGAATTCACCCGCCAGGTGAAGCTGGAGCCTTTCCAGCGCGCGCTGGATGAGCTGAAGCCCAAAATCTGGATTACCGGTATTCGTCGCGACGAAACCGAATTCCGCAAAAGCCTGGACATCCTCTCCCTGGATAGCCGCGGTCTGCTGAAGGTGGCGCCGCTGTTCCACTGGACCGAGGAGGACATTGTGGGCTACCGCGAGAAGCACCAACTGCCCACCTGTAAGCACTACTTCGATCCTACCAAGGTGGCGGAAAACGCCGAGTGCGGATTGCACACCGCTGCCTGAACCAGCACCTGAACCGAGACGCCCCCGCCCGGGGGCGTTTCTTTCTACCAATTGCCAGCCATTGCCGTAGAATGCGGGACTATATCGCCGTGTGAGTGGCGGTCGTATTGGGAATTGGCAATGCATCAACTGCGTTTTTTTGTCCCGCGTCGCTGGGCGCTGTGGGCTTGGGTAACAGCCTGTTTGCTCTTGAGTGCCTGCGAGCGACCGGAACCGCTGGTTGAAGCCGCCGCTGCGCCAGGGCCGCTGCCGGTGCAGACGGTGACGCTGGAGCCGCGCAGCTGGCAGCTCAGTTTTGCCAGCTACGGCCACTTCGAAGCCACTGAAAGCATCACCATCAGTGTTGATTTCTCTGGCACCGTGGACACGGTGCACTTTCGCGATGGTCAGCGAATTAGCGCAGGCCAGCTGCTGATCGAGCTCGACGACCGCAAGCAGCAGCTGCGGCTGAAGCGTGCCAATGCCAACCTGGAGAGCGCGGGCGCCGAGCTGGAAAAAGTGCGTGCGACCTATTACCGCTACCGCAACCTGATGGCCTCCGGCGCGCTGTCGCGAGAACAGCTCAAGCAGAGTGAGGCGGCCTTTGAGCGCGCCCGCGCCGCCGTTGAGGAGGCGGAGGCGGCGCTGGCGCTGGCGCGTCAGGATTTGCGTGAGACCCGCATCATCAGCCCGGTTGATGGGGTGGTGGCCAGCCGCAGTGTCGACCCCGGCCAGACCGTGCTGCCGGGCAACCCGCTGGCCGTGGTGCAGGTGGCTGACACCCTGCGCCTGGTGACCTTTGTCAGTGAAAAGGAAGTCAACCAGCTGCGCGTGGGTGATGTTGCCGAGGTCAGCAGCCCGGCAGTGCCCGGTTCGCGCTACCAGGCACGTATCGAGCTGCTGGGTAGCGCCGCTGATCCGCAGACCGGAAACTTCACCGTAAAACTCACCGTTAACAACAGCGAGCGGCTGCTGCGTCCCGGCATGTCGGCCAGTGTGCGCATGAGCGGCGTGCAGCGCGACAACACCCTGGTGCTGCCCAAAGCGCTGATGGTGGATCGCAACCGCAGGCGGGTGGTGTATCGCTATGACGACGGCATCGCCCGCGAGGTCGAGCCGGTGCTGGGCGCCAGCGCCGGTGACGAGCTGCCGGTGTTGACGGGGCTGGCTGCCGGCGACCGCATTATCACCAGCTACCTGGATGTACTCGCCGACGGTCAGCGCGTCAGCCTGGCGCCACGCGCCGAGGAGTCGGCGGAGCGCGCTGAATGAAGGCACTGCTGGCATTCTTTGTCCGCCGTCCACTGCTGGTCAATCTGTTGCTGGTGATGGTGTTTCTCGGTGGCTACATCGTCACCACATCGCAGGTTTACAGCAGCTATCCGTCGCTGGATACCGGCTTTTTCATCATCACCACGCCGCGTCCGGGAGCGAGCGCCGAGGATGTGGAATTGTCCGTCACGGTGCCGCTGGAGGAGGAAATCCTCAAAATCGACGGCATCGATGAGCTGCGCTCGGCGAGTATGGAAGGCCTGTCCAGCATTCTGGTGCGTGCCAATCCCGACAACGACCGCGCGGCCAATCGCCGCTTTGAGGGCGATCTGCAGAAGGCCATCGACAAGGCCTATCCGCGGATGCCCGACGACGTGCCGGAAAAACCGGACCTCTATGCCGAGAACCCGGACCTGACCCCGGTCATG
>JBFHRT010000125.1:0-6354 GCA_041591575.1 Spongiibacteraceae bacterium | reverse complement strand
GCCAGCAGGACGTCGTCGTCACCCTGCAGTCGTTGTACCTGCTCGTCACTGAGTGCCAGTAGCCATTGCGCCAGCTGCGGCTGCTCGTCCAGCCACACCGGACGCCGCTCGATAAACGGCACCGGGCGCCACAGCGCCTGGTTCGTGGTCAGCAGCTGGTCCAGGCGCAGGAAGCGCTGGCGGTGATCGGGGGCTTGGGGCATGGCGAGGCTGTGGTGGGCGCATCGGGGGTGGGCATTATACCTGATGCCGCTCCAGTGGCGCGCTCGTTAGGGCGGGCGCCGTTGCTGCCGGTGTGGCCTGTTATCAGCGCGGCAGCACTTCCACTACGCCAAGGGTTTTTCCGGAGCGGCGTAGCGAGTGCTCGAAGCGGCCGCTGCGGCTGGCAGTAAAGGTGATGCTGCGGCTTTCACCAGCCTGCAGGCGCGCCTTCAGCTTGTAGGCTGGCAGGTCCCAGTCGTCTACACGGTCGGAATGCAGTTGCAGGGTGAGGCGGTCGCCCTGGCGCAGCTGTACCAGGGTTGGCCCGCTGTGGTGCTGGCCATCGCGAATGCTGATATAGGCCACCCGGTGGGCCGCACCGGAACTGCTGGAAACCCCGGGCGGCGCGGCGGCGACGGCGGCCGGCGCGGCATCGGGTTTCAGTAGCACCCACAGCAGGGTGAGCATGGCAAGGCCGGCAGCGGCGAAGGCAGCGTCAACGCGGTACATGGTGGCAGGGCGGCTCCCGGTCTCAATTTAGAATAATTAGCGGACTCTCTATCACCTTAGTCCGGGAGGGCGATTGCGCAAGGGAGAGCGCTATTGGGAAAAGCAGAGGATTTGCAGAAAGCCACAGTATTCAGGGGCTTAACAGCCATGCTCCGGCCTATTGCAGCCGCGCGCCGCGCTGGGCCAGCAGCTCACGCAGCACCGAGCGATGGCAATGGGCCTCATCCTCGCAGTAGCAGCCCAGCGACAGCGAAGTCTGCTGTGACAGGGCGGCGAGCAGATCCAGTAACCGGCTGGCTTCCGGCGCCTTCATTTCCCTGCGAAAGCGGTGCTTGAAGGCACTCCAGTCGGCCTCGCTGGCTGCACGCTGGGCGAGCTTGACCAGCTCGGGGCTGGGAGACAGCTCCGGCAGCCACACATCGTAAAAGTCGCGGGCGGCGTATTCCGTCTTGGGCACACCCCGCGGCGGCCGCCGCACCGTGCCCAGGCGCAGGCCCTCGCCCTCTAGGCGGGGCGAACCTAGCCGCAAGATATGAATGGTCATGCCCCCTCTCAGTCCTCGCCTTGATTCCCCGTTCTCAGCATAGCGCGCTGGCCGAGAAGGCCTGTGCCGTTGGCCGATTGTGTGTATTTTGCACAGCTGCGCGAAATGTTAGTATCCCTCACATAATAATCATTCCCGGGTCCTGCTATGAGAATTGCTCTGCTCCGTATCCTTGGTCTTGTGCTGTTGTCCCTGTTCCTGGCCAGCTGCAAGAATTCCTCCTCCTCTTCTTCTCATCACGGCGGCGGTGGCGGCAGTGGCGGCACTCCCAATAGCGATCCCGGCCTGACCATCTACTCGGTGGCCAATCAATGCTTCGCGCTGCGCAGCGTTGACGGCCGCTATGTGCGCGAGGGCGGCGGCTACCGCGCCGACGGCGACAGCATTGCAGATGCTGCGCGCTTTTATTTCAAGCCCACGTCGCTGGGCAACTACCTGCTGTTGTCCGGCTATCAGCGCGAGGCCAAGCCCGCCAGCGGCTGGGATGCGGTCGAGGGCGCAGACCCTGGCAGCAAGCAGCTGCTGGGCATTTCCGATCCCGGCGGCGAATTTCTCGATGAGCTGGGCAACTTCACCGGCGAGGTCGATGTGCTGGTCTCGGCGCTGGGCGATATCGCCGATTTCTTCCTGGATGCCACCGCCACTGGCGACGAGTATTCGGGCGACGGGTCAGGTCCGCCAGCCATCAACGCCGATCCGCTGCGGCAGGTGGGTGACGGCATCAGTGGCGGCGGCGAGCAGCTGGCCGCCAACGATGTGTCGCCGGCGCTGGGCATGGTATCTGAGGCCAGCGATCTTGCGGTGTGGACGCTGTCCGAACCCGCTGACGACCGCTTTGCGTTGACCTCTGCCGTAACTGCCAGAATGCTGGCAGCCGGACCCGACGGCAATCTGGGCTTGACCGAGGACGGCGGCGAACCGCTGGCCACCGAGTTTTTGCTGGAATCGGTGCCAGGCTGTGACGCCTACCCGGAGGTGTCTACCAACGCCACCCTCGTGGATCCGCGCGGCCCGCAGATCTACTGGGAAGGTGGCGACGGCGACGATGTCTACGGCTGGGTCGACGACCACGCCCACGTCACCGCCTACGAATTTATCGGCGGTCGCATCAACTACGGCGCCACCCACCACAAATTCGGCATCGATCACGCGCTGGGTGACTGCGAGGTTAACCACGGCCCCCACGGCAGCTTGGGCACGGTGGAAATGGTTACCTCCAGCGATGCCATGCAGGGCCACGAAACGGCGGGCTGGCCCAGCTACAACGCCTGGCCGCGGCATAACTCGCTGCAGCACCACCAGACCTATTACAAGTGGCTGGAACGCTCCTTCCTAGCCGGGCAGAAAGTGCTGGTCAACCTGGTCACCCACAGCGAAATCCTGTGCCAGCTTGTGCCGCAGAAGAAAAACGACTGCGATGGCATGGCCAATACCCGCCTGCAGATTCAGCGCACCTATGAGCTGCAGGACTATATCGACGCCCAGTCCGGTGGCCCCGGCATGGGCTGGTTCCGGGTGGTGACCAGCCCGCAGCAGGCGCGGCAGGTAATCGCCGATGGCAAAATGGCGGTGCTGCTGGGCATTGAAATGTCCAAAGTGCTCAACTGCGGCGAGTATATGGACCAGCCCGAGTGCAGCCGGGAAGAGCTGGTGGAAAGGCTGGACGAAATGGAGGCGCTGGGTGTGCGCCTGATCTTCCCGGTGCACAAGTTCGACAACGCCTTTAGTGGCCACCTGCCGCATTCGGGTTTCGCCCTGGGACCCGTGCTCACCGCCGGCAACCTGGCCGAGACCGGCCATCCGCTGGAGGTGGAGGACTGTCCTGAGGGCGATAACTTCGGCGGTGACGCCAACGACCCGCGCAATAAGCCCGAGGGTATCTTTGAATTCCTGCTGGCGAACTTCTGGTACCTGGTCAACCAGCTTCCGGGCTCCGCGGATACCCCGTTTGCCGAGGCCGACCCGCGTGAGGGCACAAACCACCTGTGCAATATTCGCGGCCTCACCGACATGGGCACCTTTCTGCTGGACGAACTCACCGCCCGCGGCATGATGATCGACGTCGACCATATGAGCCGACGCGGCGCCGCAGCGGCACTGGATTACCTGCAAGCCAAGGGCTACCCGGCGATCAGTTCCCACGACTGGACCGGCTCCGATGCCCTGATGCAGCGCATTGCCGAGGGAGGTGGCTTTATCGGCCGTTTTGCCAACGGCAACCGCGACAACTGGATGGGCCGGCTCAACGGCATCGCCGCCCGCTACGGCGCAAACAGTGAATTTATGGGCGGCGGCATGGCCTCCGACGTCAACGGCATCGCCTCGCTGCCCGGCAGCCCAGATACTGGCGGCGGCGAGACTGTCTTGCAATACCCCTTCACCTCCTACGACGGCCGCGTGCGTTTCGACAAGCAGGTCACCGGCGACCGCGTGTTCGGCATCAATGATGGCCGCGGCGTCGCCCATTACGGACTCTATCCGGACCTGATCGCCGACGCCCAGCAGTTTGGCGGTGAAGAAGCCCAAAAGGGTCTGGATGTGCTGTTCCGCTCTGCCGAGGCCTACCTGCGTATGTGGGAGAGTGCTTACGGACAGCGCAGCCGCTGAGCGATCGCGTCATTCAACCCTGACGGTTGTCGCGACGGCAGAGGAATTAAACCGATGCGCACGGCGCACCCTACGCTAGGCAGCGCGGTAGATAGCGACGACGTAACGCCTAACCGTAGGGTGCGCCGTGCGCACCGCAGCTAGTTTGCTGCACCTTAAATGTTCGCTTCATCTTTCTGGTAAGCCGTGTACTTATGCGGCTTGCCGCGCACCCGTTCGGCCGGGTACTTCTCGGCGTTCTGGATCATCTTGTCGGCCGCCGCCGCGGCGATATCGATATCCAACTTGTCCGCCAGCCGGATTAGGTAGAGCTGGATATCGGCAATCTCCTCCGCCACTGCCTGTCGCTGCCTCGTATCCAGTGCTGCCGACTGGGCTTCGCTCAGCCACTGGAACTGCTCCAGCAACTCGCCGGCCTCGCCGGCCAGTGCCATCGCCAGATTCTTGGGTGAGTGAAACTTTTCCCAGTCGCGCTCGGCAGCAAAGTGCCGCAGCGCCTCGCGGAATTCGGCGAATTCGCTCACGCAGTATTTCCTCGGGTGACGGTTCAGTGGCCAGCATGGGCCAGCGTCCAGCCACGATCAAGCCGCGCCGGCTGCATTGCGTTATCATGCCCGCCCGGCGCTCTGTCGACGCCGCAGGAATAGTGTGAGGACGAGAACATGACAGACGAGACCGCTTTGCGCGAGCGCTGCGGAGGCAGCTGCGAGCTGTGCGCCGCCCAGTCGGAACTGGCAGCCTACGAGGTACCGGCGTCGACCGGGCAGGGTGATGCCAGCATCATGCTCTGCGAGCCGTGCCGCGAGCAGATCGACAGCGCTGCCGACAGCAGCCACTGGCAGTGCCTGCGCGACAGCATGTGGAGCCCGGTGCCGGCGGTACAGGTGATGGCATGGCGCCTGCTCAAGCGCCACAGCGGCGAGGCCTGGGCCCAGGACCTGCTGGACATGTTGTATCTGGATGAGGAGCTGCTGGCCTGGGCAGAAGCCGGTGCGCTGGCTGCCGCCGAGGACGTAAAGCCAACCCTGGACTGCAACGGCGCTGTGCTGCATGCGGGCGACACCGTCACCCTGATCAAGGATCTGGAGGTCAAGGGCGCCGGCTTTACCGCCAAGCGTGGCACTGCGGTGCGCAATATCTCCCTGACCGACAACCCGGAGCACATTGAGGGCCGCGTTAACGGCACCCGCATTGTGTTGCTGACCCAGTACCTGAAAAAGTCGAACTGATTGTCGCAAGGCCTGTGATCTTTCTTGCTTGTCATCCCGGACGCGCGCCGCGCGATCCCGGGGCCAGGCGCTGCGGATGTTCTGTTAGCACTAAACGGTTCGCACTGAATAGGGTTTCACAAATCTGCCATTAAACTGACATTTCACTGCAGCAGCTCGGCGTTAGTGTTGAGGCTGTGATGAAAACACTACGACTGATAGAAAATATTGGCCGCGCCGATGTGCAGATGTTTCTTTGGTGCGTAAATTCTCGTCACCAAAGGCTGCTTAGCCGCTGCGCGCGCGCGGTGTCTAAAACCGGTGACGGCTACCTGCAGGTGGCATTGCCACTGCTGATGTTTGCGGTGGACCGCGAAGTGGGCGGCACGCTGCTACTGGCCGCGCTGCTGGGCTTTGCGCTGGAGCTGCCGCTGTACTGGATACTGAAAAACGGCCTGAAGCGGCCGCGGCCGCCGGAGGCGATTCCGTTTTTCAATGCCAGCATTACCGCCTCCGACCGTTTCAGTTTTCCCTCCGGCCACACCGCGGCAGCCTGCCTGCTGACCACCTTGCTGTTGCTCTGCTACGGGGCCGCCGCGGCGCCGCTGGTGTTGTGGGCGGCGGCGGTGGGTGCATCGCGGGTGCTGCTGGGGGTGCACTTTCCCACCGACATCCTCGCCGGTGCGGTGCTCGGAACCGGCCTGGCCCACCTCAGCTATGCTGTGATTGTTAGTTGAGGTGCTAGCATGCGCATACTCTACGGTGTTCAGGGCACTGGCAACGGTCATATCAGTCGCGCGCGGATGATGGCGCGGCATTTCCAACGCCGCGGTGCCGACGTCGACTTTCTGTTCTCCGGCCGCGCGCCGCAGCGCTATTTCGACATGGAGCCATTCGGTGACTACCAGTTGCGCACTGGTCTTACTTTTGTCACCGAGCGCGGACGCATCTGCTACCGGCGCACGCTGCTGGAAAACCGACCACTGCGCTTTGTTAGCGAAGTGCGGCGCCTGGATGTGAGTGGCTATGATCTGATCCTTACCGACTTCGAGCCGACCGTTGCCTGGGCCGGGCGTCTGGCCAAGAAAAATGTGGTCGGCTTCGGCCACCAGTATGCTTTTGCCCATGACGGCGTGCCCATGGCGGACATCTCGCCGCTGGACGGCGTCATCATGCGCCACTTTGCGCCGGTGAGCCTCGGCCTGGGCCTGCACTGGGCGCCTTTCGGCGGCCCCATCTTGCCGCCCATTATCAATCCCGATGTGCGACGCGCTGCGGTCGCCG
>JBFHRT010000124.1:0-6361 GCA_041591575.1 Spongiibacteraceae bacterium | reverse complement strand
ATTCTTGACATATTATCAGGGCACTTGCTTTACTGCAGCCAATGCGGCGATTGCCCGGCGGGCGATCGCGAGCCCCGGACAAGCAGAGCGAGCCAAGCCATGCCAGAGTCATCTACCTCAGAGCAATCTATCGTAGAACAATCCACCTCAGCGTCATCCGCCTCGGCAACAGCCACGCCAAACAAAGCCGCCGCCTACGAGCGCGTTCCCTACCTGATCGTGTTTGAAGACAAGAGTCCCTTCAAGGAAACCTACGGCGGCGCCATGGATTTCGGCGTGCTCAAATCGCACCTGCTCAAGCCGGCACAGCCCAAGAGCAACACCGCCATTGTGTTCATGCATCCGGTGGGCGGCGGCGAATACCTGCCCATGACCGTGGCCCTGGCCAAGGCCGGCTACCCGGTGATCTACTGCCAGAGCCGCTACCCCAACAACGACAGCGCGCTGATCATGGAGAAAGTCGCCCTGGACCTGGGCCACTGCATCGCCCATGCCAAGCGCGAGTTTGGCTACGACCGCGTGGTGCTGGCGGGCTGGAGCGGCGGCGGCTCGCTGTCGCTGTTCTACCAGAGCCAGGCGGAACAGCCCAGCATCACCCACACCCCGGCCGGCGACCCGGTGGACCTGACCATTCAGGACTTCATTGCCGCCGACGGCATCATGCTGCTGGCAGCCCACGTCAGCCGCGCCCACACCCTCACCGAGTGGATCGACGCCTCCATTCTCGACGAAGCCGATCCCGAGCGCCGCGATCCCGAGCTGGACCTGTACCACCCCGGCAATCCCAATCAGCCGCCCTACAGCGAGGCATTTGTGCAGCGTTACCGGGCCGCGCAAATTGCGCGCAACCGCCGCATCACCGCGCGGGTCAAACACAAACTGGCCGAGCTAAAAGCCAGCGGACGCGCCCACGACGAATTCGCCTTCGTGGTGCACGGCACCATGGCCGACCCGCGATGGCTGGACCCCGCCATCGACCCCAACGACCGTCGCCCCAACTGTTGCTATCTGGGCGACCCGCGGGTGGTGAACAACGGCCCGGTGGGCCTGGCCCGTTTCTGCACCCTGCGCAGCTGGCTGTCGCAATGGAGTTATGACGACTCCAATGCCGACGGCGTCGCCTGCGCGGGCCGCATCAGCGTACCGGCACTGGTCATTGGCAACAGCGCCGACGACGCCTGCACCCCCAGTCATACCCACCGCTTGTTTGACGCCATCGGCCACGATGACAAGGAGCTGCACGAAATTGACGGCGCCACTCACTACTACCTGGGCCAACCCCGGCAGCTGGCCGAAGCGGTAGCCCTGTGCGACGACTGGCTGCAGCGCAAAGGGCTGGCCTGAGCGCGACACCGGCCGCTGGCGCGAGCCGACAGCACAAGGCGCCGGCCGACTAGACCGGCGCCTTTTTCCGGGCTAATTTTTAACAACTGTTTAATATAAATGATCGTCGTTGCGAGGAGCGCAGCGACGCGGCAATCTCCTTGGGATTGGCAGTGACCGGATGGAGATCGCCACGGCGCTGCGCGCCTCGCGATGACGGAAGGGATATTGCCACGTCGCCGAACCGCCAACAGTTAGGCTCCTCGCAATGACAACAAAACCATGAAGACTGCTCTCAACATCACCCGCCGCGGCCGAGGCCGCCCGCGCAAGAACCGCGAGGCGCCGCCGCTGAATGAGCTATTGGACGCCTCGGCGGAAATCTTTGCCCGCGACGGTTACTCCGGGGTGTCGCTGCGGCAATTGCAGCGCGAACTGGGAGTGAGCTACACCCTGTTCCACCATTACTTCGCCTCCAAGGAAGCGCTGTGGCAGGCCATCGTCGACCGCCTGGTGGGCAACACCACCCGCCGCGTCCTGTCTGCACTGGCGCGCATCGACGACAGCGTCAGCGAGCTGGACACCCTGCGCCAGGCCATCCGCGTGTACATCCGCTGCGCCTTCGAATCGCCGGCCATCTTTCGCATCTGCCAGCAGGAGGCCGGTCAACCGGGGCCGCGGCTGGACTACCTGATGAGCACCTACTTCGCACCGTCCTGGACGATTCTGAAAGATCTGGTGGCAGCCGCCGAGGCCAAGGGCCAGATCGCGCCGCTGCCTATGGAGAGCCTGTTCTTCGCGGTGCAATCGGCCACTGCCCCGGTGGTACAGCAGCCTTTGTACCAGCACCTGTCCGGGCGGAGAGCGCTGAACGCCGCGCAGATAGAGCGCCACATCGAACAGTTTATCGGCCTGTTGTTTAACGGTTGGACGCGAGTCGCGCCCGCCACCGAACTTCCCAATAACGTTGAATTCCAACCATTAAAAATAACGAGGTGAACCATGAGCAGCCAGAGCATTGACTACCGCCAGTTCTCGCGCATGCCCACCAAAGACCTGAAGCACATTCCCGGCGACGACGGCCTGCCGCTGTTCGGCCAGACCTTCCACTTCCTGCGCGATTACAAGGGCCTCACCGAGGAACGCTACGCCAAGTACGGCCCC
Organism: Spongiibacteraceae bacterium; assembly: GCA_041591575.1. GTDB lineage: Bacteria > Pseudomonadota > Gammaproteobacteria > Pseudomonadales > Spongiibacteraceae > JBFHRT01. Next base: position 3,874 of record JBFHRT010000124.1, on the reverse strand, counting down.
ATCTCCCGTGGCTGCACCCTGTTCCAGCATAACGTGGCATTGCTGGGGCCTGAGGCCAACGAGATTGTGCTAAAAAACAGCGAAGGCCAGTTCTCCTCGCGGCTCGCCTGGAACCCGCTGCTCGACCGGCTGTTTCCCAACGGGCTGATGCTCAAAGACGCCGACGAGCACCGCTACGATCGCAAGATTCTGCAGGCGGCTTTCAAAAAGAGCTCCATCGAGGGTTACCTGGACACCATGAACCCGCGACTCAAGCAGGGTATCGGCGACTGGCCCAAGGGACGCGAATTCCATTTCCAGGGCGCCGTCAAACAGCTGCTTTTGGAAGTCGCCGCCGAGGTTTTTCTGGGCGTGGAAATGGGCGATGAAGCGGCACACATCAACACCGCCTTTGTCGACGCCATGCTCGCCTCGATGGCAGTGTTCAAAGTGCCACTGCCGGGTACCCTCTGGTACCGCGGCCTGCGCGGGCGCAAACACCTGGAAGATTTCGTGATGCAGCACATCGGCGCCAAGCGCCAGACCGAGGGCCGCGACATCTTCTCGCAAATCTGTCACGCCACCGACGAAGACGGCAACCACTTTTCCGACGCCGACGTGCGCGACCACATCATCTTCCTGCTGTTCGCCGCCCACGACACCACCACCAGCACCCTGTGTTCCATCGTCTACGCCCTGGCCAAGCACCCCGAGTGGCAGGAAAAACTGCGCGAGGAGTACGCGGCACTGGGCGCCGAGCAACTGGATTACGATCACCTGTCCGAACTGAAGAACACCCAGCTGGTGTTCAAGGAAGCACTGCGCATGTTCCCGCCGGTGCCGGCCATTCCGCGGCGCACCATCAAAGACATCGAGCTGTTTGGCTACCACATTCCCAAGAACACAGCGGTGGGCCTGTCGCCGCTGTTCACCCACTACATGGAAGAGTACTGGCCCAACCCCACCCGCTTCGACCCGGAGCGCTTCAGCAAAGAGCGCGCCGAGGACAAGAAACACTTCTTCCAGTGGATTCCCTTCGGCGGTGGCGCCCACAAGTGCCTGGGCTTGAACTTTGCCGAAGTGCAGACCAAGCTGTTCCTGTTCCACCTGCTGCGCCACTGCCGCATCACGGTGAAGCCTGGCTACGAGATGCCGCGCAACTGGGTGCCGCTGATTTTCCCGGCCGACGGCCTGCCGGTCACCTTCGAGCCCTTGTAGGTGCGACTTCAGTCGCACACGCGATCTTGACTTGATATGTGCGACTAAAGTCGCGCCTACAGTTATTGAGCTCATCGTAGGGTGCGCTGCGCGCACCGATCCGGAGGTGATTTATGCGATCAGCAACGGCGACGGTGCTCACGGCGCACCCTACGGGACTCCGCTTTGTAGCTGCAGCTTTCGCCGCATAAAACGATGATCTGCACCAACAAACATAACAACAGGGAGTGAATCATGAGAGACATCAAGGTTGCCGCCGACATTTTCCGCATCGAGCGCCCCGAGCTGGCAAACAGTACCGCCTTCCTACTCGACGGCGAAGCCACCAGCTATGGCGAGCTGGAGCGCGAGTCCAATCGCGTCGCCAATGCGCTGATCGCCGCCGGCATCGCCCCCGGCGACCGGGTGGCGATACTGGACAAAAACTCCGCTGCCTTCGCCGCCATCCTCGGTGGCGCGCTCAAGGCACGCGCCGTGCTGGTGCCACTGAACTTCCGCCTCAGCGCCGACGAGATCGACTACATCGTCGGCGATGCCGGTTGCAAATTGTTGTTTGTCGGCAATGAATTCGCCGCCATCGGCGACGAGCTGGCGCAGCGCCAGCCGGCACTGCGGCGCATCTACATGCAGCAACCGCAGCACGGCCTGCCGGCCCTGGCCGAGTGGATCGCAAGCGCTGCCGACAGCGACCCACAGCTCGCCCACGAGGCCGACGACCACACCATCCAGCTCTACACCAGCGGTACTACCGGCCGCCCCAAGGGCGTGTGTCAGAGCAACGCCCGCTTCCTGGCGGGCACCCGCACCCTGTTGCACAGCATCGAGTTTCTCAAACCCGAGGACGTACAGCTGGTGTGCATGCCGCTGTGTCATATCGCCGGCATCGCCAATTTGCTGGGCGGCCTGCTGACCGGCTGCCGCGTGGTCATCACCCGCGATTTCGATCCGGTCGCGGTGCTCGACAGCATCCAGCGCTACCGGGTCAATACCAGCATGTGGGCGCCGGCCATTATCCAGTTTCTGCTGGCCATGCCGGACGTGGAAGACATGGATTTCAGCAGCCTGCAACGCATCTTTTACGGCTCGGCGCCGATCTCGCCGGCGCTGCTGGAGCAGGCGCAACGGGTGTTCGGCTGCGAGTTCTGCCAGCTCTATGGCATGACCGAAAACGCTGGCATTGCCACCTTCCTGCCGCCGGAAGACCACGACCCGGCGCGCGGCAAACTCGCCTCCTGTGGCAAACCCTACCCCGGCAGTGAACTGAAAATCGTCAATGAATCCGGCCAGCCCTGCGCCCCCGGCGAAGTGGGCGAAATCCTCACTCGCTCGCCCTGGACCATGGACGGCTACTGGCACCGGCCCGAGGCCACCGAGGAAACCCTAATCGACGGCTGGCTGCATACCGGCGACGCCGGTTATCTGGACGAGGACGGCTACTTGTTTATCCACGACCGCATCAAGGACATGATCGTTTCCGGCGGCGAAAACGTGTACCCGGCCGAGGTGGAAAACGCGCTGACCGCTCACCCGGCCGTGGCCGAGGCTGCGGTATTCGGCGTGCCCGACGACCGCTGGGGCGAGGCGGTTAAAGCGGCCGTGGTGCTGCACAGCGAGGCCAGCGAGGCAGAGCTGATCGCCCATGTGCGCGAGCGCATCGCCGGCTTCAAAACACCCAAGTCCATCGACTTTATCGATGCGCTGCCGCGCAATACCGCCGGCAAGATTCTGCGGCGCAGCCTGCGCGCGCCTTACTGGGAAGGGCGCGAGCGGGCAGTGAATTAGCCCAGAAAGTGGTGCGCATGGCGCACCCTACAATTATTTTTTCCCCGTCATTGCGAGGAGCCCGACCGCGCGGGGCGCGGTCGGGCGACGCGGCAATCTGCTGACATCGGCAGCGCTGTTCACCGAGCGCGCCGGAGCAATGCACTCAACGCTCGGCGCGATACCAGATCGCCGAACTCACGGCCCGCTCCTGTATCGCCACTGGCTGCAGCGGCGCCACGCCCAGCGTCGCCGCATCGTAGGTCGACCAGCGCGGAGTTGGAATCTCAATCACCCGCGCGTAGTAAAACGCCTGCTGCGCCGGGTCGAAATCAGGGTCGGTCCACCGCGCCGACAGCTGCACATCGCCAATGCTGTTGCGATAGGTCGCCGCCGTCGCGTCGACGGTATTGCCCACCGGCGGTGCCTGCCCGGTCTCCGGGTCAACACGGCGGTTGTCGGACAGCGCCACGTTATAGATGCGCTCACGCGACTGACCGCTGTCATCGACCCAGCCCTTGATAATCTGAATGCGATCGAGGTTGCCACTCTCGGGATCTTTCAGCGCCCACACCGCGAAGCTCGGCGCCGCCGCCGCGGCCACGGGCAGCTCGCCGCCCATCGCCACACCGCTGCGCTCCGCCACGGCAACGCGGTCAGCGCGCGCAATCAAGTCATCGGGATAGTTCCAGCCACCGAAAAAGCGTAACGTGATGCGCGGCCCGGAGGTGGCGTAGGTCTCGCGGCGACGCATGGCATCGAACAATGCCTCGCGCGTGTTCTCGTCCGCCCATACCGCGGCCAAGCCCGCTGCGCTCCACTTCTTGCCGAGCTTGCGATCCTCCGGCAGCGTCATGCTCAACCCCAGGCGCAGCCCCGCGCTGCCGTCAATCAGTGGCAGCTTGCCGTGGTAGTT
>JBFHRT010000123.1:0-6371 GCA_041591575.1 Spongiibacteraceae bacterium | reverse complement strand
GCCTCCGAGCTCGACGACGATGCCATCGGCGCATCGCTGCCGGGACTGGCAATGGCCAGCGCCCGCCACGAAACCCAATACTGCCGACTATTCCGGTCGTGACATTTTCTGACAACAGGAGGGGAAAACCCGTGAAGAAACCTACATTGCGTGTTGGCGTCGGTGGTCCGGTCGGCTCCGGCAAAACAGCGCTGCTGCGTGAACTGTGCCTGGCCATGCGCGAGCACTACAACCTGGCGGTGGTCACCAACGACATTTACACCCGTGAAGACGCCGAGTTTCTCACCCGCCACCAGGCGCTGGAGCCAGATCGCATCATCGGCGTGGAGACCGGCGGCTGCCCGCATACCGCCATTCGCGAAGACGCCTCCATGAATCTCGCGGCGGTTGACGAACTGTGTCGGCGCCACCCCGGGCTCGACCTGGTGCTGGTGGAGAGCGGCGGCGACAACCTCAGCGCCACTTTCAGCCCCGAGCTGTCAGACCTGACGCTGTATGTGATCGACGTATCGGCCGGTGACAAAATCCCGCGCAAGGGTGGCCCCGGCATTACCCGCTCCGACCTGCTGATCATCAACAAAACCGATCTGGCGCCGCTGGTCGGCGCGTCGCTGGAAGTCATGGATACCGACGCACGGCGCATGCGCGGCCAGCGCCCGTTCGTGTTCAGCAACCTGAAAGCCGGCGAAGGGCTGCAACAGATCATCGACTTTATTGTCAGCGAAGGCATGCTGCGCAATGCCGATGAACAACAACAGCCGGCTTGACGGCCACACCGTGGAATCAAAGAGGAATCATGCCATGAAAATGCAACGTACTATCGCCGCCGCAGCCGCCGGCCTCGCCGCCACGCCGCTGTACGCCCACCCAGGACACGGCAACTGGGCCAGTTTTGCCCACGACTATGAACACGCGATCTGGCTACTGGCCGCCGTCGCTGTCGCCGCCCTGGCGGTGGCCGTGGTGAATAAACGCCGCCGCGCCCGCTGAAGCACTACCGCCGCTCAGTCCAGCAGTTTGAGGGCGATGGCGGCAGCGGCGGTGCGGTTCTCCACACCGAGTTTGGGGAAAATGGTTTGCAGGTGCTTGTTGACCGTGCGCGGACTCATGCCGAGGATTTCACCAATCTCGCGGTTGGTCTTGCCGTTGGCGATCCAGAACAGCACTTCCGATTCGCGCCGGGTCAGCGGCAGTGCCTGCTGCAGGCTGCGCGCGTCGGGTTTGCACGCCGGATCGCTGAGCCGGAACATCGCCTCAACTTCATCGGCATCGCTGAGCAACTGTGCCTCCAGCGGCGCCGATAACCGCTGCAACAGCAGTTTCTGACCGCGCTGTGGCTGGTGCGTGAGCCAGCTGCTTAGCGGCGCAAACACCTGTTCGCACTGCTGCTGCGTGTCCAACCCGCTGCTCGCCAGCAGCGCCTGCGCCTCCTGGGTTGCCCACAACAGTTCACCGCCCCGGTTGAGGCTGATGAGATGCTGGCCGGTGCGGTCCAGCGCCTCGCGCACGCTCTGCGCCCGGCGCGCGTTGCCCAGATGTACCCGCAGACGCGCCACCAGCTCCCCCGGATCCACCGGCTTGGTCAGGTAGTCGACACCACCAGCCTGCAAACCCTGCACAATGTCGGCAGTGTCGCTCAGGCCGGTCATGAAAATCACCGGGATATCCGCCAGCGCGCCATCCGCCTTCAAGCGCCGGCAGGTTTCAAAGCCATCCATTTGCGGCATAACCGCATCGAGCAAGATGATATCCGGCGCCATTCGCTGGCAAATCTTCAGCGCCTGGGAGCCATCCAGCGCCAGCAGCACACTGATGCCGGCGGCCTCCAGTGCCTCATTGAGCATGCCCAGGGTGTCCGGCGAGTCGTCCACCACCAGCGCCACATCGGTTTGGGAAAGTGCATCGCTCATTCGCTGTGCTGCTCCACTAGTTCAATCACCCGGGGAAACTGTATCTGCGCCGTCAACTCGCGCAACTCGCGTTCCAGCGCCGCGGGTATGCCGCCATCCTGCAGCGCCGATTCGAGCGTTTCCCTGATACCGCGGGCATAGCCCAGCTCGGCATATTCAATCAGCCGCGCACCCAGCGCGGCGGGTATGCGGGCGCCGCCGTCGTCGGCCGGCTGTATCACCGCCGGCCGGGGACTCTCCGCCGCATATTGCCACTCAATGCCCAGCAAGCGCCCGATATGCTCCAGTAATACCTGGAAGCGCACCGGCTTCACCAGATAGCCGTCGTAATTGCTGTTCAAACCAGGCTGCGCCGAGGGTTCCTGCGCCTCGGCCGACACCATCAGCAGCGGAATCTCCTCTCCACTCGCGCGCAACGCCGCAGCGAGTTGGTGACCATTCATGCCAGGCATCGACACATCAACCATCAGCAGATCCGGCTGCACGGCTGACAACTGCCGCAGACAACTGTCGGCATCGCGCGCCTCCAGCACCTCAAAGCCGAGCGGCACCAACAAATCAACCATCAGACCGCGATGCACCGGGTCATCGTCAACCACCATGATACTGCGGCGCGCGCCGAGGTAACCGCACACAATAGGCAGGTCCTTCTCCACCATCGACGCCGCCGCCACCGACGACAGCATCAGGCTGAGGGTAAAACAACTGCCCTCGCCGGGGCGGCTGTCGACGCTGATGTCGCCACCCATGATCTCAGTGAGCAGACGCACAATGGTCAAGCCGAGACCAGTACCGGCAATCATCGGCGCGCCTGGCTGGCGCACCCGCTCGAAGGGTCGAAAAATACTGTCGAGATCTTCAGCCGCTATGCCGCGCCCGGTGTCGCTGATGCGAAATTCTGCCACCTGGGAGCGGTAGCGCACGCGAAATTCGACACCGCCGCGCTCGGTGAATTTAATGGCGTTGGACAACAGGTTGGTGAGAATCTGCCGCAACCGCTTTTCATCGCTGCGTACAAAATGCGGCAGCGGTGATTCCTGCTCAAAACGAAAGGTGATGCCCTTGGCCGCAGCCTCGGGGCCGAAAATTCGCCGCAGCTGGTCAATCAAATCCTGCAGGTTAACCACCTCGCGGCGCAACTCAATGCGGCCAGCTTCAATGCGGGAAATATCCAACAGGCCCTCAATCAGGTCCGCGAGGTGCTCGCCACTGCGGTGAATCACTCCGATCGCTTCGCGCTGCCGGTCAGGAATGCTGGCGTCCCCGCGCAAAAGCTGTGCATAGCCGAGAATGGCTTGCAGCGGCGTACGGAACTCATGGCTGATACCGCTCAGGTAACGGCTCTTGGCGTGATTGGCTGCCTCGGCGGCGTCCTTGGCGCGCTGCAGTTCCAGATCGGTCCGGTTGTGCGCGGCAATTTCCTCCAGCAGGCGCCGCGTCTGTCGGTCCGATTCCTGCTGGGCCACCAGCCGGCTTTCGTTGGCGAGCAAAAACAACCAGATGATGACACCCGAGACAATGGCAATCAGAAAATACAAGCTGACCAACGCGTCGGCTATCAACTGTGGGTTCTGGCTGCGTGCTCCCATCTCGAAATAGATCAGGAACATCAGCCCGGCATTGAACAGGCAGGTCGCCAGAAAGATCGAGACGAATCGACCCAGCCGCGAAAAAAGCGCCTCAACCAACCTGTCAGACAACGCCCCGCGCAGCAGCTTGTGCAGCTGCTGGGAGAACCGCGCATCGGTCTTGCAGGAGTCCCGGCAGCGCGCGTCCAGCGAGCAGCACAGCGAACAGATCACGCCCCCATAGGCGCTGCACAGCGCCATGTCGTCGCGCTCGAACTCATGCTCACAGATCACGCACTGATGCACCTCACAGGCATCGATGCCATCGTCCGAACTGCGCGCGCGGTAATAGCGACCGCCGGTCCACCAGGCAATCAATGGCGCCGCCACAAAACAACAGACCAGGCTGATGAAATGCGCCAGCGCCTTGGCAACGTCGCCAAACACGCCCAGGTAGGCCGCCACCCCAATCACCGATGCCAGCAGCATGGAGCCGACACCCACCGGGTTGATGTCATACAGGTGAGCGCGCTTGAACTCAATTCGCTCAGGGCTCAGCTTCAGCCAGCGATTGACACTGAGATCTGCGGCCAGAGTGCCCAGCCAGGCTACTGCCAGCACCGCGAAGATACTCAGTACGTTTTCCAGCACCCGGTAAATACCCAGCTCCATCAGCAGCAGCGCAATCACTACATTAAACACCAGCCACACCACCCGTCCGGGGTGGCTGTGGGTTAGCCGCGAAAAGAAGTTGGACCAGGCAATAGAACCGGCATAGGCATTCGTGACATTAATCTTCAGCTGCGAAATCAGCACCATCAACCCCGCCAGCGCCAGCGCCAGTTGCGGGTGGCTGCTGATGTAGCCATAGACGTGCTGGTACATCCGTGTCGGGTCGGCCGCCAGCTCAGCGCTCGCTCCGGCAGAAAATGCCAGAAACGCCAAAAAAGAACCCAACAGTAATTTGACCAGGCCCATCAGCACCCAGCCCGGCCCGGCCAGCACCACCGCCGCCAGCCAGCGACGGCGGTTTTCAGGGCTGCGCTCCGGCAGGAATCGCAGGTAGTCGACCTGTTCACCGAGCTGTGCCACCAGCGCAATCAACACCGAGGCGGCACTGCCAAAGATCACCAGGTCAAAGCCGCCGCCGCGCTCGTCGCGACCGGGCCAGCGCAGCCAGTCTGGCACCTGTTGGTAGTCGTGGCTGGCCACCAGCACCAGCGCCGACAACTGCAGCCCCAGCCACAGGTACTGGGTGCCAATCTGGAAGCGGCTGATCAAGCTGATGCCGTGGGTCACAATCGGAATAACCGCCACCGCGCACAGCACATATCCCAGCGCCAGCGGCAAGCCGAATATCAACTGCAGCGCCATGGCGAGAATGGCCGCTTCGATGGCAAAGAAAATAAAGGTGAAAGAGGCGTAAACCAGCGAGGTGATGGTGGAACCGAGATAGCCAAAACCCGCACCGCGGGTGAGCAGATCAATGTCCACCCCATAGCGCGCCGCGTTGATGCAGATCGGTAGCCCGATAACGAAGATGATCGCCATCACCACCGCCATCGCTGCAGCCGCGTTGACGAAGCCATACTCCAGCGTCACCGCCGCACCCAGCGCCTCCAGCGCCAGGAACGCGGTAGTGCCCAGCGCCGTCAGCGCCACATGACCGATGCTCCAGCGCCTGGCCTTTTTCGCAGTAAAGCGAAGGGCGTAGTCTTCCAGCGTCTGGTTGGTTACCCACTGGTTATACTGCCGGCGGACCCGGAAAATCTGTTGTCGTGCTGACATTGGCTTTAACGCTGATCGCTCTGTGGCGGTTTTCTGCGCCGGCCCGCCCACAGCGGGCGCAGGGCGAATCGGGTTCCGGCGGGCAGCATACCTAACATTCAAACGCCGCAGTATGCGTTAAATAACGCACCCTGATCAAGAATTGACCAACCCAGTACCCCGCCGGCACCCGACTGTTGCAGGTATAATCAGCCTTTTGCCAGCGGTGCCAACCGTGCTCAACATCGTCCTCTACCAACCCGAAATCCCGCCCAACACCGGCAATATCATCCGCCTGTGCGCCAATACCGGCTGCGCGCTGCACCTGATCGAACCGCTGGGCTTTGTGCTGGACGACAAGCGCCTGCGCCGCGCCGGGCTGGACTATCACGAGTGGGCCCAGGTACAGAGTCACGGCAGTTGGGAAGAGTTTGTGGCGGCGGTGAAGCCGCAGCGGGTATTTGCCTGCAGCACCCGCGGCCGCAGCAATTACAGTGAGGCGGCCTATCGGCAGGGCGACACCCTGGTATTCGGCCCCGAGAGCCGTGGCCTGCCGGCGGAGTTCCTGGCGGCACTGCCGCCGGAGCAGGTGCTGAGACTGCCGATGCGCGAGGGCAGCCGCAGCCTCAACCTGTCGAACTCGGTGGCGGTGTTTGTGTACGAGGCCTGGCGCCAGCTGGGCTTTGCCGGCGGGGTTTGAGGAGCACAAAGACAAGGGTCGGACGTCGGAAGCCTGACGTCGGACGCTAAAAGCAACAACAACAGCGGCGTGGAACGCGCAGCGCTGTTGCTGTTAGGCCGTAGGGTGCGCCATGCGCACCGCTTTTTTCCGACCCACTTGAATTCAAGCAGCTATCTGTGCGGATAAATCCGCACCTACAAGTGGCAGCAAACGCTGTCGGCGTCCGACTTCAGACGTCCGACGTCCGACCGCCCTTAATGGGCTGTATTGTTTTCCGCCTGCTGCTGGGCCTGCTGTGCCTGGGCCTGGCGGAACAGCACCTCGAAGTTGACCGGCTGCAGGCCCACCGCGGGGAAACCGCCCTTGATGGCCATGGCGTCCACCGCCTCGCGGGCGTAGGGGAACAGCAGGTTGGGGCAGGCGATGCCCAGCACCTGGCGCAGG
>JBFHRT010000122.1:0-6410 GCA_041591575.1 Spongiibacteraceae bacterium | reverse complement strand
GGGTGTTGCCTGCGATAGTCGACCAGTCGCAGCCGGTAACACAGGCGATCCAGCAGCGAGCGGCGCACAATCATCCGCCCCAGGGTAGACAGCTGCGCCTCCTGCTGCAGTGCATTGCAGAGCCGCTCCAGCGCCGGTAGAAAGCTGGCGTCGCCAAAGTCTTCCACGCCGCGCCAGCGCCAGCAGCCGGTGGCAGTCCAGGCTCAGCGGCGGCAGACGGTGACCCACAGCGTTGAGCAGGCGCACCGGCAGCGGGCGCGGCGGGCGGGTAGAGGGCGGCGTTCATGGCTGTTCTCCGCAGTTTTTCTGCAGCATAGCCAAGGGCGCGGGGTGATACTGATACAGGGCGGAAATTGCGGCCACCACCCAAAAGGATGGTGCCGGCGCGCAGTGGCTGGGCTAGTCTGGCCTTCATCGATAACCGACAGCGACAGGATCGAGTGCATGTTACTGAAAGATAAAGTTGTCATTGTCTCCGGCATCGGCCCCGGCCTGGGCCACGAGCTGGCACTGGAGGCGGCGAAGCAGGGTGCCAAGCTGGCGATCTGCGCGCGCACGCCGGAGAAGCTAGCCGCAGCGGAAAAGGAGATCGCCAAGGCCGGCCTGGACACCGAAGTGCTCAGCGTGCCCACCGACATCAGCGACGCCGCCCAGTGCAAGGCGCTGGTACAGCAGACCGTTGAGCGCTTCGGGCGGGTGGATGTGCTGGTCAACAGCGCCTACAACCCCGGCGCCTTCGACCTGGTGGAAAACGCGGATATCAATGGCTGGCGCGCAGCCATGGACGTGAACCTGTTCGGCACCATGACGCTGACCCTGGAAGTGATTCCGCACATGAAGAAACAGGGTGGTGGCGCCGTCGTGATGGTCAACACCATGGTCACCCGCCGGCCCATGCCCACCCAGGCCGGCTATGGCGCCTCCAAGGCGGCGCTGGCCAGCGCCACCGCGCACCTGGCGCTGGAGCTGGGCCAGTACAATATCCGCGTCAACTCCACCTACATGGGCTGGATGTGGGGGCCGCCGGTAGAGAGCTATATGCGCAGCCAGGCCGAGGCCACCGGCGCCACCGTGGAGCAGCTCAAGGCCGAAGTGGCCAAGAACATCCCGCTGGGCCGCATTCCCGAAGACGGCGACTGCGCCAAGGCGGTGATCTTCCTCGCCTCGGACTACGCCTGCGCCATCACCGGTGCGGCACTGGACGTCAACGGCGGTGAATATATCCCGCATTGACCGCGGCTGGACGTCGGACGCCAGACGTCGGACGCGAACGGCGCGGCTTCGTGGCGTGCGTCGCGCGCCACGCGAGCCAGCGCGCCTTTCGCTGGTTACTCGAGACGCTAGCTGCTAAGTGGGTGCGACTTAAGCTGCGCCCGCACGAGCTGCCACTGCCGGCAAAAAGCCGTTAGAATCATCCGTCTAGGCTTTTCATGCTCGACGGATATCCATTTAATGCCCGATTACAGCCTGTCTCCCGAACTTGATGCCCTACTGCAGGCGATTTACCGCGGGCCGCTGGAAGAGACGCCGTGGCAGAGTTTCCTCAACCTGTTGCGAGAGGCGGTCAATGCCAACTATGCCACGCTGATTCTGCGGCCGCCGCGGGCTGGCGACAGCGGCGTGGTGCTCAATGCGGTGGTGGTGTCGCCACAAATCTACAATTCCTATAACGAAACCTATTTTTCGCTGGACCCCTTCGTGAACCTGCCCGACGGCGAGGTATTCACGGTGGCTGAATTTGTCGGTGAAACGGACCTGCTGAGCAGCGAGTATTTCCGTGACTACATGCAACCGGCTGACGTGCAGCACATCATGGGCGCTGATCTCAGCGGCCCCGGCGGCCTACTGGCACGGCTGCGGGTAACGCGGCCGGCGGCGCGAGACAATTTCGGCGAGCGGGAGAAAGGCATCTGCCGCATGTTGTTACCCCATTTGCAGCAGGCCATTGAGATCCACGCGCAGCTGGTGCGCACCGAGAGTGAGCGCGCCTTTTATGCCGATGCCATCGATCAGCTGGCAATGGGGGTGGTCATACTCGACGACCAGGCCCAGGTGTTGCGCAGCAACCAGGCAGCGCAGCGGCTGCTGACCGAGCAGCGCGGTCTTAACCTGGCAGGCAACGCACTGCAGGTGGGCGATCGCAATGAGAACAAGGCTTTCCGCAAGTTGCTGGACGAGGTAATTGAGGCCCATCGCGCGGCGCAGCCGGGCGTGGTGCGCGCTTACCGCATTGCCAGCTCCGGCTCGGTGACCGGTCTCGGTCTGCTGATTCGGCCCTTGCCCCCGGTAGAGGCCAGTGACGGTTCCCAGAACCCTTCAGCGGCGGTGTTTATCAGCGATCCACAGCAACCGCGGCAGGCGCCCAGCGATGTACTGATAGAGCTGTTTGGCTTTACCCCGGCGGAATCCAAGCTGGCACTGCGCCTGGTCAATGGCCTGACTCTGGACGAGGCCTCGGAGGCGCTGGGCATCTCCCGCAATACCGCCAAGTCGCACCTTAGCGCAGTGTTTTCCAAAACCGGCGTTGCCCGCCAGACCCAGTTGATCCAATTGATTCTCAATAGCGTGGCGACCCTGGGCGGCGGCGCTCACTGATTGGCTGCGGCCCGGAGCCCGCGCAGCGAGCCCCGGAATGGGCTATAAGTGGGATAAGCCCTCAGTGAGTTCGGCATGTTCAGCCGGGGTCCGCGTGCGGCCGGCTGCTGCGGGGGCGCGCCATATGAGCCATGTCTTATGTGCCATGGTAGTACGGCGGAATTTTCTGCAAGCCGGATATCCTAGCGACGGGGGACACCGTGACGGATCAGTCAGACAGGGATGCCGCCCCCGGCGGTAAACACTACCTACAGCGCGAGCTGGACGAACTGATGCGCATGGACGAAAGCTTGCATCAGTTGCTGCAAAACCAGTTGCTGGACGGTGTGTGGTATTGGGATCTAGAGCGCCCAGAGCACGAGTGGATGAATCGGGGTTTTTGGGAGCTGCTGGGCTTTGATCCCGGTGAAAAACAGCATTTGGCCAGCGAGTGGCAGGACTTGATCTTCGAGGAAGATCTGCAGGTTGCGCTGGACAACTTCCACAAGCATTGCGAAGACCCGAACCACCCCTACGACCAGGTGGTGCGCTACCGCCATCGGGACGGCTCCACCGTGTGGGTGCGCTGCTGGGGCGTGGCGGTGCGCGACGAGGCTGGCAAGCCACGGCGCATGCTGGGCATGCACACCGATCTCACCGAATTGATGCGCACCCGCGCGCAGCTGGAACAGCAAATACAGGCCACCGAGGCCGCCAATCGCCAGCTGTCGCAATTTGCCTACGCCGCTTCCCACGACCTGCAGACGCCGCTGTATACCATCAGCGGCCTGCTGGAATCGCTGTTTGACCGCAACGATATGGCGCTGAGCGACAGCCAGCAGGAAATTGTCGATCACATCAAGGGCGCCGCCGACCGCTTGCGCCAGATGGTGTCCGGCTTGCTGGAGTTTTCCCGGGTGGCCAATGCTGAGCTGCTATTCAAAGAGGTGGACTGCCAGCGCCTGCTCGAAGAAGTCAAACTGGATCTCGCCGGCGACATTCGCCAGCGGCAGGCTAGTATTGAGTGCGACTCCATGCCGGCAGTATGGGCAGACCGCCTGCTGCTGCGGCAGGTCTTTCAAAACCTGATTGGCAATGCACTGAAATTTCAGCGCGAGGGTGTCGCGCCGCGCATTGTTATCCGCAGCAGTGATGACGCCTGGCATTGGCACTTCAGTGTCAGTGATAACGGTATCGGCATTGACGACAAATTCCGCGAAGAAGTATTCAAGCCCTTCAAGCGGCTGCATAAGCGCGGCAATTACGAGGGTATCGGTCTGGGCCTGTCGCTGTGCCGGCGCGCGGTAGAGGCACACGGTGGTGAGCTGCGGCTGCAGTCGGTGCCCGGCGAGGGCAGTACCTTCACCTTTTCCCTGGCGAAACCGGAAAAGTCCGAATCAGTCCAGTAACGCCGCCAGCCGGGGTGGCAATGGTTGTTGTAACCGTGCCGCCGGTGCCGGCCGCGAGTTATAGGTGTGCCAGTACAGCAGCGGTTCGCGGCTGTCCTCCAGAGCGTCCAGAAAGGCCGCTGCAGCCTTGGCGCTGTAGGTCTGCTCCAGTGTCAGTCCCTGCGCAGCAAAGCGCTCGGTTGCCCGCGCTCCGGCGTCGGTGGCCAGTCCGTAACCCTCCCCGTAGTAATCGTCGACCAGCCGCGGACGCGGCAGCGTAGCGCAATCCAGACCCGCGCGCTGCAGGTGGCGGGCGGTGCGTCGCATCAGCGTGGCTACGCTGGCCTCAGTGCAGGCGGCAAAGGGGCCGAGGTGTGAGGGCGCCACGCGAATGCCGACCACTTCGCTGACAAGCCCCGCCAGCTGACAGCCGATAGTGAGCCCCGCCAGGGTTGCCGAGGAGCCCACCGCCACGTAAATCTGCCGCGGCTGCGGGCACAGTCCGCTGTCGATCTGCTGCTTGAGTTCCAGCGCGGCATTGACGAAGCCCAGCGTGCCGGCGGTGTTGGAGCCGCCGGCGAACAGGAAGTAACTGCGCGAATTCAGGCGCTGTGGGTGCAGGTAGAAGCGGGCCACCGTGGCCGCCAGCGAGCCGCGGTAGTCCAGCTCGGCGCCGTAGCCATGCATCAGTTGCAGGTTATTGCGCACCGTAGCAGTGACCGCCTGATGAAACAGCAGCACGGTGCAGCGCAGGCCCAGCCGCTGGCAGAGCATGGCGGTGGCGACACCGTGGTTACTGCCGGTGGCGCCAAAGGTGATGATGTGGTCGGCGCCGCGTGCGCGTGCCTCGGCCAGGATAAATTCCAGCTTGCGAATCTTGTTGCCGCCGTACTCAGCGTGGCTGAGGTCGTCGCGCTTGATCCAGGCATTGGCCGCCAGCGCCGGTAGCGGCTGCACCGGTGTGGGCAGATCCGCCAGGGCGAGCTGCGGCAGGCGCTCGCTGAGCTGCGGGTAGGCCGTAAACAGCGGGCGCGTGGCAGCGCCTGTTTCGGAGTTGGCCTCGGTAGCTGTTCTGGCTTGAGTCTTGGCGCCGGTATCGGCCTGGAGCTTGGCAGTGATGTTGGACATGACAGATTGCGGAAAAAGCGTCGCCTGCAGGGTATGATGTGCAGCAGCATGCGGGTGGCGGCTGTCGGCGTCAAGCCGCCAGTCGACCGCGATGTCTGTCGCCGCTTTTTGTTGCCCGGCCGTTACACCTCACCCGATTCAGGATTGCAGATTCATGCCCGTTGAAGTGCCCGTCACCACCATCGCTCACGCTATTCAACTCGCCGTCGCCCCGGTCTTTCTGCTGGCGGGGGTGGGTGGCATTCTCAACGTGATGACCAACCGCCTGGCCCGCATCATTGACCGCTCGCGGGTGCTGGACGGACGCCTGCCCACTGCCGTTGACGACAATCGCGCTGACCTTATCGATGAGATGGGAATCCTGGCGCGACGGGCGCGGCTGATTCACCGTGCCATCGGCCTGTGTACGGCCTGCGCGCTGTTTGTCTGTGCGGTGGTGGCGGTGGTGTTTCTCGGCTCGTTTATTTCGGTGTCGATGGCAGTGGCGATTTCACTGCTGTTCGTTATCGCCATGCTGTGCCTGATTGTGGCGCTGCTGCTGTTTCTACGCGAGATTCAGCTGGCCATGTCGGCAATGCTGCTGCGCTACTGAGAGGCCGTTTGCCCCGCCCCGGAAAGCCTGAGCTAACCTTAGGAGACAGGTTGCGGAGGCTCGTCCATGAAGCTGATCACTGTCGCCGATTTGCAGCAGCTCATTGCCAGGGTGGGCGTAGACGAGTTTTTGAGGTTGGCGATCGAGGCGCTCGAAGCCGATTTCCGGCGTTGGCCGGCGCTGCAGAAATCGCCACGCCACGCCTTTCACTACCCCTTCGGTGTGATGGAGCTGATGCCCTGCGCCGACGATGCCTTCTACGGTGCCAAGTACGTCAATGGCCATCCACGCAATACCGCCACCGGCAAGCTGAGCGTGGTGGCGCTGGGCCTGTTGGCCGACGTGCCCACCGGCTACCCGCTGCTGCTCAGTGAGATGACCCTGCTTACCGCCGTGCGCACCGCCGCCACCGCGGCGCTGGCGGCGCGCTATCTGGCCGAACCGAAGACCCGTCACATCGCCCTGATTGGCACCGGCGCCCAGGCCGAGTTCGAGGTGCTGACACTACAGGCGGTGCTGCCGGTGGACTGCGTCAGCTACTATGACAGCGACCCGGAGGCGATGGCCAAGTTTGCCGCGCATATGCAGGACCGGCTGGCGCTGCGGCCGTGCCGTTCGATTGCCGAGGCCACTGCCGAGGCCACACTGTGGGTGACCGCCACCGCGGCCAAGCAGCGCCAGCAGCTGATCACCGAAGACATGCTGCGACCGGGCCTGCATATCAACGC
>JBFHRT010000121.1:0-6482 GCA_041591575.1 Spongiibacteraceae bacterium | reverse complement strand
GATCCAGATCCGCCAGCGGGTTGCGCGGCCACGGCGGATCGAACAGCGCGGTGATCACCGCGTCAGGCACCTCCTCTACCGCGGCGTAACGCCAGGCCGGTTCGCGGTCCTTGTCGACAATCTGCGCGCGCACGCCCTCGATAAACTCCGGGTCGCGCACGCGGTTGGCCGACAACACCATCTCCTGCTGAAAGGCTTCGGTTAGGCTCAGTTCTGCCCCCTCCTGCAACTGGCGGAACACCAGCTTGGCGGTGCTGGCAGCGCCGCGGCGAAAGCCCTCGCAGGCAGCGTTCAGCCAGGCGTCGTCGCCGTGCAGATCGCCCAGCGCGTGGGCGATGGCGGGCAGGTCGCCGCCGCAGACATCCTCAATCAGACCGCGTCGCGCCTTGAGGTGGCTGTCGGGCAAAGCCTGGTCCTGATCCGCCTCGATCTCAGTGAGAGCATCGGTAAGCATGGCGCGGTCGGCCTCGCCGTCACACTGCCAGTCCAGACGCTGCAACAGGTGCAGCACCTGCTGCTTGGAGTCCTCGTCCAGGCAGTAGTCGGCCAGCCCGGCGTAGAGCGCATCGGCGGCATTAAGCTGGGCGCCGGTAAGCGCGCAGAACAGGCCGCTGCGCCCAGGCATGCGCCTGAGAAACCAGCTGGCACCGACATCGGGATACAGACCAATGGTGATCTCCGGCATCGCCAGCCGGCTAGTGCCGGTAACGATGCGGTGGCTGGCGCCAGCCAGCAGACCGAGACCGCCGCCCATGACAATGCCGTGGGCCCAGCAGATCACCGGTTTCGGGTAGTGGTGAATCAGGTGATCGACCCGGTACTCAGTCTCGAAGAAACGTTCAGCCTCCAGCGCGCGGCCACCACCGTTGCCAGCCAGCGCCGACTCGCGCATACGCCGCACATCGCCACCGGCGCAGAAGGCGCGCGCGCCCTCACCATCCAGCAACACCGCCGCCGCCTGATCATCGGCGGCCAACTCGCGCAGATGCGCCAGCAGTGCCTGCACCATTTCCAGATTCAGCGAATTGAGGGATTTCGGTGAATTGAGGCTGAGATGAGCGAGGTAACCACCCGCCGCGAGCGGTTGGCGTTGCAGTCGAATCAGGTCAGTGCCGGTCATCGCGTTGTGTCCGAGAGGGAAGACCTACGATGTTACGCCAGCCTAGGCGGGAAATTCAAAGGTTGGTACATCAGGAAGCGCCGGCGCGCGATCGTACTACCGTCATCGCGAGGAGCGAAGCGACGCGGCGATCTCCAGAGCACGGCACTTTGAAGGTATGGGAGCGTGCCTGACGGGGATTGCCACGCCCCGGCGCGCGCGTGGCGCGCACCGCGGCTCGCAATGGCGGGACAGCGTCGTCAGACGCCGTAACCGCCATCCACCGACAGCACCTGACCGGTGACATAGCCGGCCTTTTCCGAAGCCAGGTAGACCACCGCGTGGGCCACTTCCTCGGGCTCGCCCCAGCGCTTGATGCACAGCCCCGCCTGCACCGCCTCCTTCCAGGCCTCGTCGAAGCTGCCGTCGGCCCACAGCCGCTTGAAGATGCCGGCGTTGATGACGCCGATGGCCACCGAGTTGGCGCGGATGCCGAACTGGCCCTCTTCCTTGGCAATGCCCTGGATCAGCCATTCGATGGCGGCCTTGGGCGCCACTGACAGCACATCGCGCTCGGGCCATTTGTGCTGACCGGCCGAGCCGATATGCACGTAGGAGCCACCGCCGGCCTTTTTCATATGGGGCAGCGAGGCGTGCACGATATTGAAGAAACCATTGACATCGGCATCCACCACCGCCTTCCACTGCTCGGGGGTGACATCGCGGATCATCAGCTGCTGGATGTCGGAGCCGGCGGCCACCACCACAGTGTGGATGCGCTGGCGGCTGGCGATATCGTCGATCAGCGTTTTCACCCGGTCGGCATCGCCGATGGACAGCTGGTGGCACTCGGCGCGACGGCCCAGTGCCTCGATGCGCGCCACAGTCTCCTGGGCACGGGCCTCGTTGCCGTGGAAGGTCAGCGCGATGTCGCTGCCGGCCTCGGCCAGTTTTTCACAGATGACGGCGCCGGTGCCGCCACTGCCGCCGATGACCAGGGCCACGCCCTCGGGAAAGTCCGCCATATTGATCTACTCCTGTTATTGTCTGCTGTCGCGCCTGGTTGTCTGCCGCGTTATCTATCGCGTTAACTACCTAAAGAAACTGGCTGCCGCCGGGGCGCTGCCCGGCCATTTTGGTACGACCATATTAAACTTTTGCGCAAGCTTCGTCACCCCGTATCAGGCGGGAGGCGCAGCGCCGGCAAACACACACTTTACCAGCGCCTCGCTGACATCCAGCACCTGGCTGGAGGTCACCACAAAGCGGGTGGCGCGGATTTTCCAGGCGCCCTCAACATAGACGTATTCATCCTCGTAGTAACCACCCAGCTGGGTGGCAGTCTGCTGCTGGGTGTCGATCATGTGGTAGTAAAGCCCCCACAGGCCACGGGCGCGGCCCCCGCCCAGCAGTTCGATCTGCGGGTTCTGGGCGTGGTGCATCTCCACGATGTGCTCGTGGCAGGCCATTTCGGTGTACACCGCCACCAGCGCGTCAGCGCTGTCGAAGCGGCCGATGCGGCCAAAATCGATGTCCACCTTGCCGTCGGCAAAGCACTCGCGCACCTGCTCCGGCTTTTTCTGGTCGCAGTTAAACAGGTATTTGTATTTGACTCGCTTGATGGCCTCCACGGCCTCCAACTGCTCGACCCGGCGGGCCAGCGTCTCGATGTCCGACATGCTCGATCCTTCTCTATGTGACTGAATTTGCAGGCGTTCGATTACAGCAAATGCCCGCCTGCATTTCAAAAAATGCCGCCATCTGCGCCGAAGATAGGCGCTAAGACATTGATTTATAAATGGCTAAAAGTTGGCCTCAGTGTCATTTTTTTGCAGCAATTCGGCCAATTGCCGGCCAAAACGCTTCCGCTATGATCCGCCAACGCTTCAATCGAGGGGTGCACCGGCGCCCCAAGCAGCAATCAACAACGAGGTGAGTCATGCCGACCTACAAAGCGCCCCTGAAGGATCTCGAATTCGTCCTCAACGACGTACTCGACTACCCCGCGCACTACCAGTCCCTGCCCTGTGGCGAAGAAGCCACCCCGGACATGGTCAGTGCCATCATGCAGGAGTGTGCCAAGCTCGCCGAAGAAGTGCTGGCGCCGCTGAACCAGGCCGGCGACCAGGGCTGTAAGTTCGAAGACGGCAACGTCACCACCCCGGAGGGCTTCAAAGAAGCCTACCAGCAGTGGGTGGAGAGCGGCTGGCAGGGCCTGTCGCACCCGGTAGAATACGGCGGCCAGGGCATGCCGCTGTCGCTGGGCCTGGTCAAGTCCGAACTGATCGGCACCGCCAACTGGGCCTGGTCGATGTACCCCGGCCTCAGCCTGGGCGCGATGAACACTCTGATGGCCCACGGCACCGAAGAACAGAAACAGCGCTACCTGCCCAAGCTGGTGAGCGGCGAGTGGACCGGCACCATGTGCCTGACCGAGTCCCACTGCGGCTCCGACCTGGGCCAGATGAAGTCCAAGGCCGTGCCCAACGAGGATGGCAGCTACGCCATCACCGGCACCAAGATCTTTATCTCCGCCGGTGAGCACGACATGGCCGACAACATCGTGCACATCGTGCTGGCGCGCCTGCCGGACGCCCCCGAGGGCACCAAGGGCATCTCGCTGTTTATCGTACCCAAGTACAGCGTCACCGAAGCCGGCGAGAAAGGCGAGTTCAACAACGTCAGCTGCGGCTCCATCGAGCACAAGATGGGCATCCACGGCAACGCCACCTGCGTGATCAACTTCGACGGCGCCAAAGGTTACCTGCTGGGCCCGGTGAACGAAGGCCTGGCCTGCATGTTCACCTTTATGAACACCGCCCGCGTCGGCACCGCGATCCAGGGTCTGGCCGCGTCCGAACTGGCCTTCCAGAACGCCCTGCCCTATGCCACCGAGCGTTACTCCATGCGCTCGCTGTCCGGCACCAAGAACCCGGACAAGCCCGGCGACGCCATCATCCACCACCCCGACGTGCGCCGCATGCTGCTGACCATGAAGGCCTTCGCCGAGGGTGGCCGCGCCATGCTCTACGACGCCGCCAAATACTCCGATCACATGGTCTACGGCGAAACCGAAGAAGAGCGCGAGCGTGCCGAAGACCAGCTCGGTTGGCTGACGCCCATCCTCAAGGCCTTCCTCACCGAGACCGGTCTGGAGAGCGCCAACCACGGCGTGCAGGTATTCGGCGGCCACGGCTACATCGCCGAGCACGGCATGGAGCAGATCGTGCGCGACGCCCGCATCGCTACCCTCTACGAGGGCACTACCGGCATCCAGGCCATGGACCTGCTGGGCCGCAAGGTCATCCTCGACGGCTTCAAGCTCTACCGCGAGTTCAGCAAGAAGATCTACAGCTTCGGCCTGAAAAACTCGCTGGATCCCAAGGTCGGCAAGTTCGCCCGCAAGTTGGTGAGCTACTCGCTGCGCTGGAACGCACTGACCCTGCAGCTGCTGGTACGCGCCTCGCGCAACCGCGACGCGGTGGGCGCTGCCTCCAACGAGTTCCTGATGTTCAGCGGCTACCTGAGCATGGGCTACTACTGGGCACTGATGGCCAAGAAAGCCCACGAGAAGCTGGCGCAGAACCCCGCCGACAAGGACTTCTACGAGGCCAAGCTGCAAACCGCCGAGTTCTACTTCGAGCGCCTGCTGCCCCGCGCCAAGGCCCACGCCGGTGTCATGGCCGGCTCGGTCGACGCGCTGATGGGTATGTCCGAAGAGGCCTTCTCGGTACGCTGATCTGGCAGAACTTCCTGTCGCGAGCCCGGCCCTGTGCCGGGCTTTTTTGTTTAGCGCTGATCAGAACCAGCAGTCTTGCATGTCGTAGGGCACCGCGTCGAAGCGCTTGAGCAACTCGGCCTGCGGGCCGATCTCCGGCAGCTCCCAGTGCAGGTAGTAGCGCGCCGCCTGCAGCTTGCCGCGGTAAAAATCCGCCTCCTTGTCGGGCAGCTCGCCCGCCAACGCCCGCGCCGCCACCACGGCCTGGCGCAGCCAGATCCAGGCCATGGTCACCCGCCCGAACAGGTCCAGGTACACGGTGGCGTTGGCCAGCGCGAGGTCTGGCTCTTCCGGCAGCCGGGCCACCAGCACCTGACTGACGTCGCTCAAGGTAGACAAGGCGTCGGCCAGCAATGGCGCCAGCTCCGCCACCGCCGCCTGTGTTTTCGCCTCATTGATGGTGGCGGTGAGCGCCTGGGAAAACAGCGCGAAGCCGGCACCGCCCTCCTGCACCAGTTTGCGCCCGAGAATATCCAGGCCGTGGATGGCCTCGGTGCCCTCGTGGATGGGGTTAAGGCGGTTGTCGCGGTAGTACTGCTCCACCGGGTACTCGCGGATATAGCCGGAGCCACCCAGCACCTGGATGGCCAGTTCGTTGGCGCGCAGGCCGTATTTCGACGGCCAGGATTTCACCACCGGGGTGAGCAGGTCCAGCAGCTGGGCGGCGCGCTGACGCGCCTCCGCCGATTCGGCGGTGTGGCTGTTCTCCTGCAATGCGCTGGCATAAAAGCACAGCGCCAGCGAACCCTCGGCGTAGGCCTTCTGCGCCAGCAGCATACGCCGCACATCGGCGTGGCCGATGATGGGCAGCTGCGGCGAGCCGGGGTCTTTGTTAGAGGGCAGCCGCCCCTGGGGGCGCTGGCGGGCGTAGTCCAGCGAGCAGTTGAGGCCCTGATAGGCCAGCGCCGCGGCGCCGAGAGCGACGCCGATGCGGGCCTCGTTCATCATCTGAAACATATACTGCAGGCCGCGGTGGGGCTCGCCCACCAGATAGGCCACGGCACCGTCTCCCTCACCAAAATTGAGCACGGCGGAGGTGGTGTTGCGATAGCCCATCTTGTGCAGCAAACCGGCCAGCGCCACGTCGTTGCGCGCGCCCAGGCTGCCGTCAGCCTCCACCAGGAACTTGGGGCAGATAAACAGCGAGATGCCGCGGGTACCCGCCGGCGCGCCCTCGATGCGCGCTAGCACCATGTGCACGATGTTTTCGGTCAGCGACTGATCGCCGCCGGAGATAAACATCTTCTGGCCGAACAGCCGGTAGCTGCCGTCACCTGCCGGGCGCGCGATGGTTTTGATATCAGCCAGCGCCGAGCCCTGGTCCGGCTCGGTGAGCGCCATGGTGCCGGCGAAACGCCCGGCCTGCATGGCCGGCAGGAAGCGCGCCTGCTGCTCGGCGTCACCAAAGGCGCGAATCAAATTGGCGGCGCCGATGCTGAGAAAGGGATAGGCGGCAGTGGCGATATTGGCGGCGTTGAAGTAGGCCATGGCCGCACGCAGGATGATCTCCGGCAGCTGCGAACCGCCCTGCTCCGCATCGCAGTGGGCGGCCAAAAAACCCGCCTCGGCAAAGGCATCCCAGGCGGCTTGTGTCTCCGGGATCAG
>JBFHRT010000120.1:0-6588 GCA_041591575.1 Spongiibacteraceae bacterium | reverse complement strand
TCCAGCAGCACGGTGCCCTCCTGGTTCAGTTTCAGCGCGCGCTTGGGGTAGCGCACATGCTTGTAGCTGGAGCGCACCATCTGCGTGCTGTAGTCGGCGATCAGCTGTTTGCGTTCGGCCTCGGCGCGGGCCTTGATTTCGGCCTCGCGCACCGCGCGCGCGATGGCTTCCTGGCGCAGGCGTTCCTGCTCGGCTTTCAGTGCCAGCTGTTTCTCTTTCTCGGCGGCCTCTTTTTCCTTGCGGGCTTTTTCTGCAGCGGCTTTTTTCGCCGCGTCGGCGGCATCAGGCTTTTTTACCTCGGCTTCAGCCGGGGCACTGGCGGCAACACTTGCGCCGGCACTCCAGTTGGCGGTGGCGCGGCGGCGGGTCTCGGTGGGCGCGGTCGCCTCGAACATGGCGAGCAGGCTGTTGCCGGCTTCGCCGCCGGGCAGCGACAGGATGTTCTGCTTGAAACCGGTGGATGGCGGGCGCTGGCCAACCCAGCAGTTCAGCAGCAGGTTGAAGAATTCCTCGTGCCGGCTGCTGAACAGCTCGTTGCCATTCACCAGTACCCGGGTGCCTTTTTTCGGCAGCTGCTCAACCACCAGCTGGTCGCCACCGAGCAGATCGTCACTGAGCATGTTGGTGAAGGCGATGATGTCATCGGCCAGCTTCTGTTGCTGCTCGGCGGGATTGTTGATGGAGATCAGCTGGTTCCACTGGCGCCCGAAACGGCGCGGACTCCAGCTTTCAGTGACAATGCGCAGGTCCATGCGTTTGGGGCCGGGCATATACAGCGCGTCGTCGGCCGATTGCGCCGGTTGCGGCAGGTACAGTGCGCCGAGGTAGTATTCGTGACGAAGCTGTTCAAAGGAGGCGAGTCCGTTGAGCATCAGCTCCGACTCGGCACTGGCCAGTGATGTCAGCAGAGAGAGTAGGGCAATAGATAGGAAGCGTTTCATTGTCTTTTTATGCACCCGAGCCGAGAGAACACCCACGATTTGCGTCGTGCTGCGCGGCAGAGATTGCGTGATGCGTGAAAACGTGCCTATCGCTACAACAACCCATGCTCACTCGACACACTGTTTTTATTTTTTATGCCTTCGCCGGTGAACCGGCTTAGGCCTAATTTATACATCTGGTTGAAAATGTCCAGTCCCGGTCGTTTTTGCGCGAAAAACTTGCGGGAGGTCACAGCCTGCGTTCGTATTTATACGTATCATCAGGCGCGGCCGTCATTGCAACCATGTTTCAATCCTAGTCTCCGGCATTCGCCGGCCAACTGCAAGCCCAGTGTTTCACTTCCGTAACCGCTGCGCGATCTTGCAGCTTTCCCGCTAGCATCGGCCGGCAGAATCAGCCGATGGCAAAGCCCGAGGGGGCATCCCCGGACCACTGTTCGCTGACCAGTTCGTCGACCCGCGCCGCCGGTGGTCCCTGTCGCAACTGTTCACACACTGCCAGCACCTGCTCGCGGTCGCCGCAGAGCAGGATATGCACACTGCCGTCGCTGCGGTTTTTGGCCCAGCCGCTGAGCCCGGCGGCGAGTGCGCAGTCGCGGGTAAAGGCGCGAAAGCACACGCCCTGGACGCGGCCGCGCACGGTGATTTCCAGACGGTAGTCGCTCATGGCTGCATCTCCTGTCCGCTGGCCGCAACCAGGTCTTCCAGTGTCTGCGGCCCGGCAAGCACCTTTTGGACCTGGCCGTCGGCGCCGATGATCACGGTGGTGGGTAGTACCTGCGGGGTGGCGTAGCCCAGCGCTGTGGCGGGGTCCTCGGCCAGCAGCTCGAAGGCAATGCCCATGTCGGCGGCCGCCGCGCTCAGCGCCTCGCCCTGCAGTTTGTCGAAGTTCACGGCAAACACGCGCGCGCTGTCGCGGTAGCGCTCGCTGAACGCATTCAGTTCTGGAATCTCCTCGCGGCAGGGCGTGCACCAGCTGGCCCAGTAGTTGATCACCAGCTGCTGGCCGCGCAGCTGGCTGAGGTCGATGGCACCGCTGTCGCGGCTGCTGTCAGCGCTGCGGTCACAGGCGGCTAGAGTTAGCGCCAGGGTGGCTATAAGGCAGCGTAAAAACACGGTCATGGAGAGCTCCTGAAGGGCAGGCGGCCTGCTCACCGGCGGTGGTGGCTGTGTATAATGGCCGCACTGTTTTTACCGACAAATACGGTTTCTGATCGCGAACGCGGTATCTGGCGGCCATTATAGCCAGCGCCGGCGGCTTTTGTTGACCGGCTTCCGTAGCGTTCGGCCAAATTTTCTGAGGAGTACCATGAGCGACTTCACCATCTACCACAACCCGCGCTGTTCCAAGTCTCGCCAGACCTTGCAGCTGTTGGAAGACAACGGCGTGACCCCCAATGTGGTGCTCTACCTGGAAACGCCGCCATCGCCGCAGGAATTGCGCGAGCTGTTGAGCAAGCTCGGCATCGGCGCCCGCGAGCTGCTGCGCAGCGGTGAAGATGCCTACAAGGCCAACAACCTCAAAGACAGCGCGCTGAGCGACGACCAGCTGATCGCCGCCATGGTTGAACACCCCAAGCTGATCCAGCGCCCCATCGTTGTACGCGGCGAGCGCGCGGTGCTGGGCCGGCCGCCGGAAAACGCACTGGCGCTGCTCTGAAGCCATGACGAATCCCTATATTCTGGTGCTGTACTACAGCCGCCATGGCGCCACCCGTGAGATGGCCCAGCACATCGCCCGCGGCGTGGAGGCGGCCGGTGTCGAGGCGCGCCTGCGCACGGTGCCGCCGGTGTCCACTGTCTGTGAGGCGGTGGCCGACGACATTCCCGAGGAGGGGCACCTCTACGCGACCGAGGCCGACCTGCGCGACTGTGCCGGCCTGGTGCTGGGCAGCCCCACTCGCTTTGGCAATATGGCGGCGCCGCTGAAATACTTTCTCGACGGCACCTCCGGCCTGTGGCTGAGCGGCGCGCTGATCGACAAGCCGGCGGCGGTATTCACCTCCAGCGTCAGCCTGCACGGCGGCCAGGAGACCACGCTGCTGAGCATGATGCTGCCGCTGATCCACCACGGCATGTTCATCGTTGGCCTGCCCTACAGCGAGCCCGGCCTCAACAGCACCAATGGCGGCGGTAGCCCCTATGGCGCATCTCATGTGGCGGGGCAGGAGAACCGCTCGCCGGACGCCACCGAGCTGGAACTGTGCCGGGCGCTGGGACGGCGGGTGGCGACGCTGGCGGCGAAGGTGGCGGCATGAGTATCGACAACGCCCGCGCCGCGGCGCTGAGCTACCGCCTGCTGTGGACGGCCTACCTGCTGGAGCTGCTGGTGCTGACCCTGGGCACCTGGGTGTGGCCGCAGCAGGGGCGAGAGCCCAGCCTCACCATCTGGCTGGTGCGCACCGTGCCAATGCTGATTTTCCTGCCGGGCTTGCGCCGGCGTGACCTGCGCAGCTGCGTGTGGCTGTGCTTTGTGATACTGCTGTACTTTATGGTGGCGGTGACCGAGGCGATGTCGCCGTTTCGTTTCTGGCTAAACTATATTGAGTTGCTGTTGACGGTGGTGATCTTCACCAGCGGCATGCTGTTTGTGCGCTGGCAGGCGCGGGCACTGCGTTGATCGTTCCGCGCTGAGCGAATTGCAGCCACCGAGGGGAGTTGTCATGGCCAAGGCCGAATCTAAAGGGTTTTTCCGCCGTATCGGCGCCTTTCTGCGAGGGTTGCGTCAGTTCCTTGCCAACCTGATGTTCCTGCTGATCATTACTGTGGTGCTGGTGGCGATCTTTGCCAAGCACCCCCAGGTGCCGGCGCGCGCCGCGCTGGTGCTCAATCCTAAGGGCGTGGTGGTGGAGCAGCTGGGCCCCTTCGATCCGCTGGCCGAACTCAACGGCAACGGCAAGCGTGAATCGCGGCTGGCCAATCTGTTGGAAGCGGTGGATCGCGCCGGCAAGGATTCACGCATAGAAATGCTGGTGCTGTCGCTGGACGGCCTGGATCACATCGGTGTGGCCAAGTCGCTGGAGCTGGCGCAGGCCATCGCCCGCTTCCGGGAAACCGGCAAGGCGGTGGTGGCCATTGGCAGCAGTTACGACCAGGACCAGTACTTCCTCGCCGCCCAGGCCGATGAGGTCTACCTGGACCCCATGGGGGCGGTGACGCTGGAGGGCTTCGGCATCTATCGCCACTACTACCGCCGCGCGCTGGAAAAACTCTCGGTGCAGTTCCATGTATTCCGGGTGGGCGACTACAAATCGGCGCTGGAGCCACTGATTCGCGATGACATGTCGGCCGAGGCGCGCGAGGCCAACAGTGCCTGGCTGGAGC
The DNA here is from genome assembly GCA_041591575.1 of Spongiibacteraceae bacterium. Taxonomy (GTDB): domain Bacteria; phylum Pseudomonadota; class Gammaproteobacteria; order Pseudomonadales; family Spongiibacteraceae; genus JBFHRT01. The sequence goes on along the minus strand of JBFHRT010000120.1, from coordinate 2,323 downwards.
AGCTGTGGGGGCTGTACACGCGCACCGTGGCCGAGCGCCGCGGTATCCGCGAGGAGAATCTGGACTACTACATCAACAAGATCGACAAGGTGCTGGCGGCCCACGACGGTGACAGTGCCGCCGCGGCGCTGAGCGCACGCCTGGTCGACGACCTGCTGTCGCGCACGGCGCTGCGCGAACTGCTGATCGAGCGCGTCGGCGAAAACGACGACGGCAGCTTCAATCAGATCGATTACCGCGAGTATCTGTCGCTGACCCGCAAGCGCCAGCCCGAAACCAGGCGCAGCGTGGGCGTACTGGTGGCCAGTGGCGTGATTGCCGATGGCGACCAGCCACCCGGCATGATCGGCGGCGACAGCCTGGCCAAGCTGATCCGCCAGGCGCGCAAGGACGAGGACATCGAGTCGGTGGTGCTGCGCGTCGACAGCGGCGGCGGTTCCGCTTTTGCCTCCGAAGTTATCCGCCAGGAGCTGCTCAAACTGAAAAAGGCGGGCAAGCCGCTGGTGGTGTCGATGGGCAGCGCCGCGGCCTCGGGCGGCTACTGGATAGCCGCCGATGCCGACGAGATCTGGGCGACACCGGCGACGCTGACCGGCTCCATTGGCATCTTCGGCGCCTTCCCCAGCGTGGAACAGGCGCTCAAGGAACTGGGCATCTCCACCGACGGCGTCGGCACCACCGAGGTGGCCGGTGGGCTGCGCATCGACCGGCCGCTGAGTCCGGTGGCGGCGCGTGCCATCCAGTCCGGCATCGAGCACGGCTATCAGCGTTTTCTGGGCATCGTTGCCGCCGGACGCGACATGCTGGTGGAGCAGGTGGAACCCATTGCCCGCGGCCGCGTGTGGACCGGCCAGGACGCAGTGCAGCTGGGCCTGGTGGACAAACTGGGCACCCTGGAACAGGCGGTGGAATCCGCCGCCGCATTGGCGGGGCTGGACGAGTACCGGGTGGAGTGGGTGAAGCCGCCACTGACGCCGATGGAGGAAGTGCTCAAATTGATGCTGCAGGCCGACGGCGAATCGGCGCAGTCGCCGATGGCCAGTTCCAGCCTCAGTGCGGCGCGGCGCTGGCTGTCGCCGCTGCTGGGCTCGGTGGAGGAGCTGCTGCAGCTGAACGATCCACGCGGGGTCTACGCCTACTGCTCGGTGTGTCTGGCGCCCTAGCAGAGATAATTCAGGCGCCGCGCCCGGGGTGAGCCATCGCGAGGCTGTTTTTCAGCCGAAGCAATCTCCCTCAGTTAGCGAGATTGCAGGAGATTGCCGCGTCGCCCGCGGCTCTCGGCAATGGCGGGGGTATGAGAGGTAGGGTGCGCTGTGCGCACCGTGGCGCTGGCCGCTGCCTTGCTTGCTGGCGGGCGGTCGCTCAATCCTCGGTGGGGTAGCGCTGGCGCCAGGCCTCGAAGCCGCCGTCGACGCTGTAGACCTCGGTAAAGTCTTTTTCCACAAAATACTGGGCCGCGCTCTGGCTGCTGTTGCCGTGGTAGCAGTAGATCAGCAGCGGCTGGTCGGGGTCGGCGCTGAGCAGGAAGTCCTGCACCGTGCTGTTGTCCAGATGACGCGCGCCGGGGATGTGCCCCAGGCTGAAGGACTGTTCGTCGCGGATATCCACCAGCTGGCAGGGCTTGTCGTCCAGCAGCTGCTTGGCATCGTCAATGGAAATACGTTGAAAGCTATGCATGTGTCTAGAATACCCGTCGGTGCCTGTGCGGCGCCATTATCCGCGCTGGGGCGCGGCCATTGCAAGCGCACGGCGGCGGTGGGCTGAGGTGGGCGAATCCTTCTCAACACGTGCCCGCCTGCGCAGTTTTGGCTTTGCTTTCAAGGGCTTGTACACGCTGGTGGCGGAGCAGCACAACGCCCGCATCCACCTGCTGGCCACCGCGCTGGTTATCGCCCTGGGGCTGATACTGGCGGTTGAGCTGCGCGATTGGAGCCTGCTGCTGCTGGCCATGGGGCTGGTGTGGGCAGCCGAGGCGCTGAACACGGCGGTAGAGTACCTGGCCGATGCGGCGGTGCCCGAGCAGCACCCGCTGGTGGCGCGGGCCAAAGACGTGGCCGCTGCCGGGGTGCTGCTGGCGGCGGTGGCGGCGGCGGCGGTGGGGGCGCTGGTGTTTCTGCCGTATCTGCTTTGAAAGCGGTCGGACGTACCCACAGCACTCGCTGCGCTCGCGGGGCAGGCTCGGAAGTCTGAGGTCTGATGCTTAACAGCAACAGCGGTGCGCATGGCGCACCCTACCGTTGTAGTTCGCCGGAAACACAAAAACACGCTTATTCCGGCCTACAGCGGAGGTCGGCGCCACAATCGATAAGATAACAATCGCAGG
>JBFHRT010000119.1:0-6606 GCA_041591575.1 Spongiibacteraceae bacterium | reverse complement strand
GGACCACCTGCTGCCCGGCCGCCACCTGTACCTGCTCAGCACTGGCACCGGCCTGGCGCCTTTTATCAGCATCATCAAGGACCCGGACACCTATGCCGCCTACGACCAGGTGGTGCTGGTGCACGGCGTGCGCCATATCGCCGACCTGGCCTACCAGGAGCTGATCGAGGCCGAGCTGCCCAACAACGAATACTTCGGTGAAGAGCTGCGAGAGAAGCTGATCTACTACCCCACGGTGACCCGCGAAGCCTTCCGCAACAACGGCCGCATCACCGACCTGATGACCAGCGGCAAATTGTTCGCCGATATCGGCCTGCCAAAGCCGACGCTGGAAGACGACCGCTTCATGCTCTGCGGCAGCCCCGCCATGCTCAAGGAAACCTGCGGTGTGCTGGACGCGCGCGGCTTCCGCGAAACCCGCCACGGCGAGGCCGGTCACTACGTGATTGAGCGGGCTTTTGTCGAGAGTTAATGGCTAGAACATTCAATGCGTGAAAGCTGACAGGGAGCGAGGCAACACCCCATCCAGTCTCCTTCGCTTTGGGCGGATACGGCGCGCGGCTGTATTCGCCTTTTTTGTTTACTCTGAGGGGCGTGGGAATGTTCGTCATTGCGAGGAGCGCTTTTCGCGACGCGGCAATCTCCCCGGCTTGGCTGCCATCCTTGATGAGATTGCCGCGTCGCTTTGCTCCTCGCGATGACGCAGGTTTTGCGCGCAGTTGTAGGGTGCGCCGTGCGCACCAGCGGGACTCGTTGCATCGTGCTGAAACAGTCGTCGATGTAGGCGGTGCGCGCGGCGCACCCTACGGGAGTTTTGCTGAAATCAGGCGGCGGCTATCTCGGCGTTGTTTCCCATTAACCGCAGGCACAATGCCGCGGTGTCTTCGGGAAACTGCTGCATAAAGCAGTGGCCGCCGGCCACCACATGCTCGCTGATATTGCGCATGCGCGCCGCCAGCCGGGTAGCGGGTTTGATAAAGCCGAAACTGTCGGCGCCGCGCAGGATATGCACCGGCGGCTTCAACGCGCGAATGGCCGGCCACAGCCGGTAGTCGTGGCGGGCGAAGATCTGCGCTTCCAGCCAGGAGGGCGTCAGCAGTTCCACACCATCGTTGTCGTGGCTGAGGCCGTAATCCAGGTAGGCATCCAGCGCGGCCTCGGTCCAGCCGCGGAATACACCGCGACCGGCGAAGTAGTCGCGGGCCTCCTCGCGGCTGCCCCAGCGTGTGCGCCGGGCGCGGGCCTGGCGCGCCATGGGCGAGTACTCCATCAGCCCGCTGCGCGCCAGCTGGCGGGTGGCCATCGACAGCGGCGGCGCCATGAACACCGGGTCCAGCAGTATCAGCTGGTCAAATAGCTGCGGCTGGCGGCTGGCGATCAGGGTACTGAGGATGCCGCCGAAACTGTGGCCCATGGCGATCCAGGGCAGCCCCGGTCGCTGTGCTTTTAGCTGCTGCAGCCACTGGGCCAGCAGCTCGGCGTTGCGGTCGTAGCCCAGAAAACGCCGGCCGCAATCGCTGCCGCCGTGGCCCTGGGCGTGGCTCAGCACTAGGTCATAGTCATTGACAAACTGCGACAGCAGCGGCCAGTAGACGCGGCTGTCGAAGCCATTGCCGTGCAGAAAGTGCAGCACCGGCTTGCCGCTGGGCGGACTCTGCCAGCCGCGCAGGGTGAGGCCGGCATCGGTGTTAAATGACCAGGGCTGCAGTGATGACAGGGGCATGGCGCGTACTCTCTGAAGCAGTCTCTCCAGTTTTAGCCTGCCACGCCTATCGCCGCATTGGCCCAGCTGCCATGGGAGGGTGTCAGCGGGGCAGCGATTGCAGCAGCAGGATGGAACAGGCCACCGCGATCATCATCCAGGTCAGCAGGGTGCCGGCGAAGCGACCGACGCTGACGCCGCGGCTGCGGCTCAGGCCGTGGGCGTGGAGTATACGGCCGACCACCAGAGCGCCACCCAGGCCGTGCACAATCAGCGCGTCGCTGCCGCTCATTTCGACCAGCAGCAGCAGTACCAGCGCCAGCGGCACGTACTCGCCAAAGTTGGCGTGCACGCGAATGGCATTCTGCAGCTCGCGATTGCCGCCGTCGCCGAAGCCGATCTCGTGTTCGCGGCGCAGGTTGACGACGCGGGAGGACAGCACCAGAAGAATGATGCCGCAGATGCCGGCGTAGGTGGCGGTGACCAGGCTGACGGTGCTCATGCCGCGGGGCTCCTTACAACAGAATGCAAATTCGGGAGGCCTCTTATACCACGGTTGGCGCCAGGGTTTTATGGCCGGCAGCGCTCTTATGTCGTCGGCAAAGATCTGCAATACTGGCGGCCAACTCGAATAACGCTATTAGAGGGGAGCGAGAACAATGTGGAAGCGGATTGTGCTGGTACTGGTGGCCGTTGCGGTGGCCGCGGTGCTCTATTTGCAGTTCAGCGAATTGCCGGAGCCGCTGGCGGCAGACTCTCAGAGCAGCCAGATGTTGCAGCCCGGCCCTTACCGTGCCGCCTCCTTTGACCTCACCCTGGTGGACGACACCCGCCCCACCCAGGTTAACGGCAGTTTTGCCGGCGCCGATAGTCGCGAGCTGGTGACTCGTATCTGGTATCCCGCCGAACTGATCGGCAAAAAGGGCGAGGCGGCGGCATCGCCGCGGCCACTGCTGATCTACAGCCACGGCTTTATGTCCCAGCGCACCGGCGGTAGCTACCAGGCCAAACACCTGGCCAGCCACGGTTACATCGTCGCCGCCATGGATTACCCGCTGACCCACTTTGGCGCCCCCGGCGGCCCGCTGGTGATGGACGTGGTCAATCAGCCCGGCGATATCAGTTTTCTGCTGGACCAGTTCCTGAGCTGGAACGAGGAGCCCGGCCACCAGTTTTACGGCGCCATCGACGCCTCGCGCATCGGCGCTTTCGGCCTGTCGCTGGGCGGCATGACCTCCACCCTGGTGGCCTACCACCCGCGCCTGCGCGATGAGCGCGTGGCCGCCGCGGTGTCCATTGCCGGTCCCAGCTTCATGTTTGCCGAGCCCTACTTCAAACAGCGCCGGCTGCCGTTCATGATGGTGGCCAGCGACATCGACGCCATGGTGGAATACCAGAGCAACGCCGCTCCCATTATCAGCAAGGTCGACAATGCCATTTTGGTCAGCATTGATAGCGCCAGTCACACCGGTTTTGCCGACGCCGCCCGTTACCTGCGCTGGCTGAACAATGCCGACAGCATCGGCTGCGCGCATATCAAGGAAAACGTCGACGCTGCCACCGAGGAGCCCTGGTTTGATTTGATCGGCAGCCCCGAAGAGGGCATCGCCCATGTCGACCCTACGCCGCTGTGCGAAATGGATCCGCTGCCCAGCGCCATGAACCCGGTGCGCCAGCACTGGCTGACCACCCTGGCGGTGGCCAGCTTCTTCCAGTCGCAGTTTGCCGAAAGCGCCGCCGAACGCGCCCGCCACGCGGCCTTCCTGCGCGAAGTGCTGCCGGCGGAGCAAGCGGAGGTGAGCGTGCAGCTGGCCGCCGGTGCGGCGCTTGCCAAGAGCCAGTAAGCGCGGTTGGGTTTTATCTAGCAAATTTCAAGTGCAACGACAGGGAGTGTTGCCCCGTGAACAGCAAAAACAACTACGCACCTGCCTACGCCCACGACCCCATCGAGGAAATTTTCGACGGGGTCTACCTGCTGCGCGGCAGCATCCGCATCGGCCCCGGCATGCATATGGGCCGCAATATGGTGATATTGCGTGAGACCGGGGGCGAGGGCGCGGAGCTTACCCTGATCAACCCGGTACGCATGCGCGACGAGGAGTTGAGCCGGCTGGAGACACTGGGTTCGGTGAAACGCGTGCTGCGCTTGGGCGACTTCCACGGCCTGGACGATGCCTTTTATCTGGATCGCTACGGCGCCGACTTCTGGTGCCAGCCGGGGCAAAGCAGCTACCCGGAGCCGGCGCCCAGCCACGTCATCGATGCTGCAACCCCCGCGCCCATCGCCGACGCCCAGTTTTTTCTGTTCGAGACCGCGCGCTACCCTGAGGCCGCGCTGTTGCTACAACAGCACCGCCTGTTGATCACCACCGATGCTATCCAGTACTACGACGACTGGCGCTTCACCAGTCGCTTCACCCGGCTGATTCTGCCGCTGATGGGTTTCAGCCAGCGCCTGCTGATCGGCAAGCCCTGGATCAAGCGCGTCACTCCCAAAGGCGGCAGCCTGCGCGACGATTTTGAACGTCTGTTGTCACTGGAATTTGACCACCTGGTGGCCGCCCACGGCAGCCTGCTGCGTGGCGGCGCCCGCGAACAGCTGCGCGAGGAAATGACGCGCTGTTTTGGCTAATACCGCGCCTCAGAATGGGCTCGGAATAACACGGCGTCATTGCGTGGCCACTACGCTTCGCGGGCCATGCTAAGGAGCGATAGCGACGCGGCAATCTCGTCCAGTGTGGCAGTGACCGGCTGGAGATCGCCGCGGCGCAAAAAACGCGCCTCGCGATGACGGAGCTTGGTCAACGCCGGATTCTTCCCCCGTCATTACGAGGAGCCGAAGGCGACGCGGCAATCTCCTCCAGCGTGGCAGTGAGCTGACGAAAATCGCCCCGCCCTTATCAGCCCAGCGCCACCATCTACACTTGGGAGAAAGCACCACCGCGCAGAGCACCCGCCATGCCTGAGGCCTTTCTCCACGTCGACCGTCTAGTCCACGCCTACCGCGAGGGTGAGCGTCGGCTGCCGGTACTGCGCGGTGCCAGCCTGACCCTGGATCGCGGTGAGGCACTGGCGCTGCTGGGGCGCAGCGGCTGTGGCAAGTCCACCCTGCTCAACCTGATCGGCGGCGTTGACCTGCCCGACAGCGGCGCGGTGCGCGTGAACGGCACCGAGCTGACCGCGCTCACTGAACGCGAGCGCAGCCTGTTCCGGCGCCGGCATATTGGCTTCATCTACCAGTTCTTCAATCTCATCCCTACGCTCAGTGCGCTGGAAAACGTCAGCCTGGTGCTGGAGCTGAACGGCGGCGAGCGGCGCGAGTCGGCGCGCCGTAGCGAGGCGATGCTGGAGGCGGTGGGCCTGGCCGCGCGCGGTGAGCACTTTCCCGAGCAGCTGTCTGGCGGCGAGCAGCAGCGGGTGGCCATCGCCCGTGCGCTGGTGCACCGACCCAGTCTGGTACTGGCCGACGAGCCCACCGGCAACCTCGATGCCGGCAGCGGCGAACAGGTGCTGGGGCTGCTGCGCGAACTGTGCGAGCGCGGTGGCAGCGCGCTGTTGCTGGTCACCCACAGCCTGGTGGTGGCGCGCCGTGCCGACCGTCTGCTGGTGCTGGACGACGGCGGCATTGGCGAGGGCAGCGGGGACTTTGCCTGGTGAGGGCGCCATGACCGCAGCGACGACGGCGCTGTGGCGGGCGGGCCTGCGCGAGCTGTGGCGGCAGCGCTGGCAGAGTGCGCTCACGGTGCTGGGCATCGCCCTCGGCGTCTGCGTGGTGGTGGCGGTGGACCTGGCCAACAGCAGCGCCCGCCGCGCCTTTGCCCTGTCGCTGCAGTCGGTGGCCGGCGCCGCCACCCATCGGCTGGTGGCCGGCCCCGCCGGCATCGACCAGCAACTCTATGTGCGCCTGCGCACCGAGCTGGGGCTGGCAAAGGCAGCACCGCTGATCAGCGATCAGGTCAGCATCGGCGGCCGCAGTTTTACCCTGCTGGGCGTGGACCCGGTGGCGGAACTGGCCATGCAGCGCCACGCCTTCAGCTGGCAAAGCGAGGGTGAGGAGGGCGCGGCGGCGGTGCTACCGGCGCGGTTGCTGCGGCCCGGCGCCGTGCTGATGTCGACCCGCGCCGCCCGCGCCCTGGGACTGGCGCCGGGCGACACCGTGGAGCTGCTGCACCGCTCAACCCGCCAGCCGGTGACGCTGGTGGCGCTGTTTGATGCACCCAATCCTGCCGCCAGCGAAGGACTGTTGCTGGCCGATATCGCGGTGGCGCAGCCACTGCTGGGGCGTGGCGAGAGTCTCGATCATATCGACCTGATCCTCAGTGATGCCGAGCAGCGGCGCCTGAGCCGGTGGCTGCCGCCGCAGCTGGAGTTGGAGGCGAGTGCGGCGCGCCAGCACAACCAGCTGCAGATGAGCGAGGCCTTTCACCTCAACCTCAGCGCCATGAGTCTGCTGGCACTGCTGATCGGCGCGCTGCTGATCTACAACGCCATGACCGTGTCAGTGCTGCGGCGCCGCCGCAGCCTGGGCATCTGCCGCGCCCTTGGCGTCACCCGCGGCGAGCTGCTGCGCCAGCTGTTGGGCGAGGTCGCATTGCTGGCGGCACTGGGCTGTGCGCTGGGCAGCGTTGCCGGCCTGCTGCTGGGGCAGGGCCTGCTGCAGCTGGTGCTGCGCACCGTCAGTGAACTGTATTACTTGCTGCACGTCACCGCCTTCTGGGCCGACCCGCTGTCGCTGCTAAAGGGCATCGCGCTGGGTTTGGCTGCGGCGTTGCTGGCGGCCGCGGCGCCGGCCTGGGAGGCGGCGCGCAGTGCCCCAGTGAGTGTGCAGCAGCGGGTGGTGGTGGAACAGCGCCAGCGCGCCCGGGTGGGCTGGCGCAGCCTGGCTGGCGTGATGCTGCTCGCCG
>JBFHRT010000118.1:0-6668 GCA_041591575.1 Spongiibacteraceae bacterium | reverse complement strand
GATTGTAGGCCGGAATAAGCGCTTTTTAGCGTTTCCGGCGAACGTCCGCATGGCCTCAGCACTCGCTGCGCTCGCGGGCCACGCTGACGCAAGCTTATGCGGACCTACGTCGCTAAGTTAATGGCATTGGGGTGCGCCGTGCGCACCGAGAAACCGCCTGAAATTATTGGAAACTGCAGGATAATGCCCATGTGCACTGAACAGAAAATCATGGAACTCACTACCCGTGAGGAGCCGGTGAGCATCGACGAATTGCACGCCGTCTACGACAAACTCGAGCCGGTGGGGCTGGGCTTTATGCTCGGCCAGTGGCGCGGCGGCTGTTTCAATACCGGCCACCGCGGCGAGGCGATGCTCGAGCAGCTCAACTGGTGCGGCAAGCGTTTTCACGCAACCGATGATGTCGACCCCATTCTCTGCAATGTTGACGGCGGCGACGCGGTGGCCAGTGACGTAATGGGCAAGGCCTCACTGCGCATGGTCGAATACCGCGGTGTCGTTACCGCCACCATGGTTTACGACAATCACCCGATCTTCGATCACTTCAAACAGGTCAGCAGCGACCTGGTGCTGGGGGTGATGGACAGCAAGGGCGACGCCACACCGTTGTATTTCTACCTGAGCCGGCAGCGTTAATGCCGCGAGTCGCAAACAGTTCGGGCTGCGCGGCGTCGTGGGTAATGTGATCGCAGTACAACCAGTATCAAGCTGTTCAGCTACGCGCCAAAAAAAGGCCGGCCACCATCAGCAGTACGCCGCCGCCGCGCTTGGCATCCAGCAGCTGCTGGGGCGTGCCCATCAGCCCGAAGTGGTCGATCAGCACCGCGGCAATGATCTGGCCGGTGACGACAAAGCAGATAGCATTGCCCACCCCCAGCCGTGGCGCCAGGTACGTAATGGCCAGTACATAGGTGGCGACAATCAATCCGCCGACATAGGCATACGCCGGCGCACTGCCAAATTGCGCCAGCGCCGGCGGCTGACGCGCACTGACCATAATAAATAGCGCCACGGCGCCAAAACCGACTGTAAACAGCAGTAGCGCGGCGTAGCCGACGCTGCCAATGGATTGGCTCAGTGCGGCATTGGCGGCCGCCTGCACCGGAATCAGCGATCCGGTCAGCAGTGCGGCAAGCGATAACAGTAGGACCAGTTTCAATTGAGAGCTCCTGTTATACGGGGCTAGCGACTATTTTTGCGCAGTTCCGTCACCACGTCATAGCCGATTCCCCAATTGTCGGTATTCACCTCATCTATCACCACAATTGTGGTCGCCGGGTTTTTTCCCAGAACGTCAACCAGCAGCTGCGTAGCGCCGCGAATCAGTTGCTGCTTCTGCTCGGGGGTCACACCTTCGTCGGTTACTTTGATATTCACGTAGGGCATGTTGCCTCCTGTGCTGTGTAGTTTGTGTTGATATCTGCATACATTTTATTGACGATGCGCCAGCGGCCGTTTTCCTTGAGCAGACCGAGGAAGTCGATATAGTTGTGCGTAAACAGCGGACACTCAAGCTTTGCCATTGCCTGCTCGCCGACAATATCTAGCGACAGTACCCGGAAGCGATACGGCGCGCCGGTCGCCACTGGAATATCTCGGTTGCTCACCAGCGATAGCCATTGTTCCAGGCTACGACGCAGGCCCGGCGCCTTGAGTACGGTATCCGGGTGAAATATCGCGCGTAAGCTGGTTACGTCGGCACGGTACAGGCCATCGAAATAATCGTCGAGAATGCCGGCTATGGTTTCGCGGTCATCGTTGTCGCGCATGGCTATTACTCGCAACTTTGTTCCTGTTGGCAACGCTGGCTTCACGCCGCAGCAGCCTGCGCCTGTTCATTGGCTAACGCACGTTGAAAGCTGGCGCGCTGGAAAATCGCTGCGATCATCCGCCGGCTGTTGTGGCCGAACTCAATGGTCACCGGGAAGTTTTCGCCCCAGCGCGAATACACGGCCAGCATTACATCGGCTGCCGACAACTGCTCGCCGCCGAGAAAGGGCTGCGCAGCCAGGCGCTCGTCGACTACTTGCCACAGCTGGTTAATGGCGTCGCGGGCCGCGGCAAAGGCCTGGGCTTTGGGCGCGCCGTCAGCCATGTGCTGGGCAATAAAAAACAGGCGGCTGTAAGCCGGGTGCATGGTGGCGTTGGCAAACAGGATATTTTCGATAGCGCGCTGGCGGCTCTGGCCCTGTGCCGGTAGCAATGCGCTGGTGTGTTTGTCCAACAGATAGAGCATGATGGCGGCGCCTTCGCGCAGCACTTTGTCGCCGTCCACTAGCACCGGCACCGCGCCCGTGGGATTCAGGCGGGAAAACTGTTCGACATTGCGCTTGTCGACAATTGCCACCGGTTGCGCCAGTTCATGCAGAATCACCTGAGTGGCCAAAGAGCAGGCGTCCGGTAGGTAATAGAGGGTATACATCGGTTTTCTCCTGGTGGCTGGGATTTGGCACTGCGTCATGCAGTGTGGGGCCCAGCTTAGGATTGTTTTTTGCCAGCATATACACCGACAATGTGCATGCACTGTCGTCGATTTGGAAACAATGATTGGGGACGCAATGGATAAGCTTCGTGCCATGGCACTGTTTGTTCGCCTCGCTGAACTGCGCAGCTTTACCCGGGTGGCTGACGAATACGGCGCCTCGCGCTCGATGATCAGCAAGGAAATTCAGCGCCTGGAAGACAGCCTGGGCGCGCGCCTGCTGCAGCGCTCAACACGTCGATTACAGCTCACTGAAGTGGGCCAGGGCTACCTTCGCCGTTGCCGGGAGATACTACTCAAGCTAGACGATGCGGAATCCTATGTTCAGGAACTGCAGGGACGACCGCGCGGCAAGCTGCGAATCAATGCTCCCATGGCGCTGGGGAACGGTGAGCTGGCACGGCTGTTTGTGGCATTTATGCAGGTTTATCCCGACATTGAGTTGGATATCCACCTCAGCGACGAACCGGTGGACCTGATCGAACAGGGTTTTGACCTGGGCTTTCGCGCTGCTAGTGCTCCTTTTGACTCGGCTTACGTTGGCCGTCCGCTCACCCACTTTCATTACCGGATCTGCGCCGCTCCATCGTATCTGGCGGCGCATTCGGCTATCACCAACGCTGAAGACCTGCGCGACCACAACTGCTTTGTGTACAACTATTTTCGCGGAAAAAATCTCTGGCCGGTGGGTAACGGTGTGGCGGTACGAGGTAGCCTTAAAGCCAACAGTACGCCGTTTTTGATGGAGGCGATCCGCGAGGGGGTCGGCATTGGCTTTATTCCGGATTTTGTCTGTGCTCCGGCACTGGAAGCTGGCGAGGTTGTGGAGGTGCTGGCTGACGTGCCGCGCCCACAACTGACGTTGTACGCCCTTTATCCCGCACGCGAATTTGTGCCGCCAAAGCTGCAGTGTTGTGTGGAGTTTGCTGTGCGCTGGTTCCAGCGTCAGCAGCAGTCTACGGTTGCTGCCAATGACTAACAGGCTAGGCGTACTAGGGTCGACCATGCTGCAACCATCGACAGGATCCGAGTAGCCATGCTGCGCTCTGCCACCACTCTCAGCAGCTGGATCAAGACCGTCAAGCTCGCGCTGGATGAGGCCGGTTGCGACAGTGACGCGCTGTTTGGCGAGGCGGGGCTGGATCCGGCGGCGCTGAGTGATCCCAACGCGCGTTACCCTCAGGCCGCCAGCAACCGCCTGTGGCAGCTGGCGGAGCAGGCCAGTGGCGACCCGGCCTTCGGCCTGGAGGTAGGGCGGCGCATTCGCCAGACCACCTTTCACGCGCTGGGCTACTCACTGCTCGCCAGCGCGACCTTGAAGGAAGTGTTCGAACGCCTGGTTCGTTACTTCCATATTGTCAGCGATGCCGCCGAGCTGGAGTTTGTCGCTGACGGCTCCGATTACCGTTTTCTGATGCACCCTCCCGAGCGCGGAATGCGTCCTACCGATGTGGCGTTGGACGCGATGATGTCGGTGATCATTCGCCTGTGCCGCGCGCTCTACGGCCCCGACTTTCGCGCGCTGAGCGTGTCACTGATGCGTCCCGAGCCCGCTGACCGCGAGCCTTTCGACAAGGTATTCAAGGCACCGCTAGTGTTTGGCGCGGCGGAGAACGCCATTGCACTGCCGGGCGCGATGCTGGAGCGGGCGCTGGATAGCGCTAATCCCGAACTGGCGCGCATCAACGACGAGATCGTCGCCCGTTACCTCGCCCATTTTCACCAGAACAATGCGGTCAACCGCGTGCACGGCCTGCTGGTGGAGCTGCTGCCGCTGGGCGAGCCCTCCCAGGAAAAGGTCGCACTCGCCATGAACATGAGCCTGCGCAATCTGCAGCGCAAGCTCAGTGCCGAGGGCAGCTCCTACAAGGCAGTGCTCAACCACACCCGCCGCGAATTGGCGCTGTCATATATTCGCGATGCACGCTATTCCATCAGCGAAATCGCTTACCTGCTGGGCTTTGCTGACACCTCAAGCTTTACCCGCGCTTTCCGCCGCTGGACGGGCGAGTCACCGCGTGCCTATCGAGATACCCCATAGGGGTTTTCGCGTCGTGGCCACTGGCTGAAAGCAGTGCGGAAACGCCCTGGCCCCGCCGCGCTCGGTATGCGGAGCCAGCCAACCGCTCCACCTCCACCTCCACATCTGCCTCGGCATCATCGCCGACCAGAACCCGTGAAGGGTGCAAAACACCTCTATTTTTGTGAATGTGCGCCATGTCCTGTCGCCCAAGGCCAAGGCAAGTGACGCCAGTTTGCGTACATTACATCGCTCGATGTCAAAGAGGTTCCCATGCGCACATTCGATTACATTATCGTCGGCGGCGGTTCCGCCGGCTGCGTGCTTGCCAACCGCCTGTCGGAAGATCCCAACACCCGCGTCTGCCTGCTGGAGGCCGGTCCCCGCGACCGCAGCCCCTTTATCCGCATCCCGCTGGGTATCATCGCCATGATGTGGAGTCGCAAGCACAACTGGCGCTATCACACCGAGCCGGAAGCGGCGCTCCAAGGGCGCAAGCTATTCTGGCCGCGGGGCAAGACTCTGGGCGGCAGCAGTGCCATCAACGCCATGTGCTATACCCGCGGCCACGCCGCTGACTACGACCAGTGGGCCGAGCTGGGCAACCGCGGCTGGAGCTATCGCGAGGTACTGCCTTATTTCCGCAAACTGGAAAACTACGAGCCTTTTGACGAGAGCAATGGCGATGCCGAATACCACGGCCGCGGCGGCCCGCTGAACGTCGCCGAGCTGCGCCACCGCAATCGCCTCAGCGAGGCCTTTGTCGACGCCGCCTTTGTGGCCGGTCACCGCAAGAATAAAGACTTCAACGGCGCCGAGCAGGAGGGCTTTGGTTTTTACAAGGTCTACCAGAAAGACGGCCGCCGCTGCAGCAACGCCGAGGCCTTCCTGCGCCCGGCGGAACAGCGCCCCAATCTCACCGTCATCACCGGCGCCCACGCCACCCGGGTACTGCTGGAAAACCAGCGTGCGGTGGGGGTGGAGTACCGCCGTGGTCGCAAGACCCTGCAGCTGCGTGCCGAGCGCGAGGTGCTGCTGGCCGGTGGCGCCATCAACTCGCCGCAATTGCTGATGCTGTCCGGCATTGGACCGCGCGAGGAATTGGCGCGCCACGGCATCGAGCTCAAGCACGAGCTGCCGGGGGTGGGGGAGAATCTGCAGGACCACCTCGACATCAGCGTGGTGCAGCGTAACCGCACCGCACACAGCTTTTCCGGCCGCCCCGGCTTCGTGATGCGCGGTGCCTGGTTCCTGCTGCAATACCTGTTTGGCCGCCGCGGCCCCATTGCCAGCAACGTTGCCGAGTGCGGCGGCTTCTGCAAGACCTCCCCGGAGCAGCCGCTACCGGATCTGCAGATGCATTTCTGCCCGCTGGTGGAGGAAGATCACGGCCTCACCGTTGGCAACACCCTGCGCCTTTATGGCTATACCGTGCGCATCTGCGACCTGCGCCCGCTCAGCCGCGGCCGCATCGGCCTCAATAGCGCCGATCCGTTGGCGCCGGCGCGCATCGAGGCCAACTACCTCGACCACCCGCGCGACCTCGACAACCTGGTGGCCGGCGTGCGCCGCGCCCGCGAGATCATCGCCGCCGAGCCGCTGGCCGCTCACAGCGGCGCGGAGATGTTGCCGGGCGCAGCAGCGCAGAGTGACGAGCAACTGCGTGACTATGTGCGCGCCAAGGCCGAGACCATCTACCACCCGGTGGGCACCTGCAAAATGGGCAGCGACTCGATGGCGGTGGTGGACAGCGAGCTGCGGGTGCACGGCGTCCGGGGGCTGCGAGTGGTGGATGCCTCCATTATGCCTACCCTGGTGGGTGGCAACACCAATGCGCCGACCACCATGATTGCCGAAAAGGCCGCCGATTTGATTCGCGCCGAAGCGCGTGCCAATGCCACTGCGCGCGAGGAAACCGCGATGATGCCGGAGCCGGCGATGGCGTAGGCCGGGGTAAGCGCAGCGTTCCCGGCGCTCGCCTGTAGGTGCGAATTTATTCGCACAGGGGGCCGCGCCGCAGATGGATGTGCGACTAAAGTCGCACCTACAGGGAAAGCAGATTGTGCTGTGATTGTAGCGTCAGACTTCTAGCGTCCGACGTCAGAACGCATTTCGGCATATGCCGTTTAGCATCAAGCGACTAGTAGGCCAATACCAACGTCATAG
>JBFHRT010000117.1:0-6712 GCA_041591575.1 Spongiibacteraceae bacterium | reverse complement strand
GGTGACGACGCCGCGGTGCGCGCCCGCCAGGCACAGGTGCGGCAGGCGGCAGCGCAGGCCGGTGTCAGCATTGCCTTTGAGCGCATCGAGGTGATGCCCAATACCGCAAGAGCGCATCGCCTGCTGGACAGCGCCCGGCGTCAGCTGGCGCCAGCGCAGCTGGAGCTGCTGATTGAGCAGCTGTTTCAGGCGTATTTCCAGCACGGGAAAAACATCGGCGACCCGGACACACTGCTGACCATAGGCCGCGAATTCGGCATCGATGAACCCTCGCTGGTCGCTGCCATCGCCGACAGCTCGCCAATTCGGTCGGCGACAGGCGCCTACAGCTCCCACGGTGTGCCCTTTTTTGTGTTCGACAACAACATCGCGATGGCCGGCGCCGTCGCCCCCGACCTGCTGCTCGCCGCCATGCGCGACGCGATTTTCGCTGTCATTGAAAGACCGAAACAGGAAGCCTGATCATGAGCACCACCGCCATCACATCGATCAACGACCGCGGCCGCGAACTGTTTCCCGGGGTGATTGCCAGCCTGATCGTAGCGGCTGCCGCCACCTTCCTGTCTGAGCACTATGACGCGCCGGTGATGCTGTTTGCCCTGCTGGTGGGCATGTCGATGAATTTTCTCGCCGCCGAAGGCAGCTGCAAGGCCGGCATTGAATTCACCGCGCGCCAGGTGCTGCGCATCGGCGTGGCACTGCTGGGACTGCGCATTACCTTTGGCCAAATTGCCGCGCTGGGCTGGGAACCGGTGCTGATCGTGGTGGTGTCGGTGGTGGTGACCATCCTGCTGTCAGTGGTGGTGGCCAAGGCGCTGGGTTTCCAGTCTATCTTCGGGCTGCTCACCGGTGGCGCCACCGCCATCTGCGGCGCCTCGGCGGCACTGGCGCTGTCGGCGGCGCTGCCGCAACACCCGGCCAAAGAGCGCGCCACCCTGTTCACCGTTATCGGCGTATCGGCACTGTCCACGCTGGCAATGGTCGCCTACCCCATGCTGGTCAAACTGCTGTCACTGCCGCCGCTGGACGCCGGCATTTTTCTCGGCGGCACCATTCACGACGTTGCCCAGGTGGTCGGCGCCGGCTACAGCCTGTCGGAGGAAACCGGCGATACCGCCACCGTGGTCAAGCTGATGCGCATCGCCATGTTGTTGCCGGTGATCCTCTGCGCTTCGATGATCACCCGCGCCAGCCACGGCCACGACGCGGGCAAGCGGCCGCCGCTGCTGCCGTGGTTTGCCGTCGCCTTTGTGGTCCTCGCGGCCATCAACAGCACCGGCTGGATTCCGCAATCGCTGCGCAGTTTCGGCAGCGATGTCTCCGGCTGGTGCCTGGTCACCGCCATCAGCGCCATCGGCATGAAAACCCAGCTGCGGGAGCTGGCCTCGGTGGGCGTCAAGCCGGTGGCACTGATGCTGGGTGAAACGATTTTCCTGGCCGGCTTGGTGCTGCTGCTACTGCGCTTCCTGCACTGACGCACACGGCATTTGCGCCACCCATCCCCATTCAGTTTCGAGAGGAATTTGCGATGCACACGGCAAAGCAACAGGCTCTGTATGCCCCCACCACAGAGAGAATCAACCAGTCGGCAATGAACGCGTTTATGCGCGCGGCCCAGGTCTGCAGCGCAAGCCCGATTGAGGATTACGATGCCCTGTGGCAGTGGTCAGTGACCGAGCCGCAACAGTTCTGGCCGCTGCTATGGGAGTTCTGCGGCGGCATCGGCGAACTGGGCGAGGTGGTCGTCGACGATATTGAGCGCATGCCGGGCGCGCGCTGGTTTCCGCAGGCGCGCATCAACTATGCCGAAAACCTGCTGCGCGCCCGCGACGACGGCGATGCCATGGTGTTCTGGGGTGAAAACAAGGTAAAACGATGCCTGTCGCGCAGCGAGCTTTACGATGAAGTCTCCCGCTTTCGCCAGGCGCTGGTTGCCGCCGGGGTGCGCAAGGGTGACCGGGTGGCCGGCTTTATGCCCAACATGCCGGAAACGGTGATCGCCATGCTGGCCGCGGTGTCGCTGGGCGCGGTGTGGTCGTCGACCTCGCCGGACTTTGGCAGCCGCGGCGTGCTGGACCGCTTCGGCCAGATCGAACCCAAGGTGATGATCTGTGTCGACGGTTACTGGTACAACGGCAAGCGCAACAACTGTCTGGCAAAAAACGCCGAGGTGGCAGCGCAGCTGCCCAGCCTGACCGCCACCGTGGTGGTGCCCTACCTGGACAGCGAGCCGGATGTCGCCGCCATCGCCAACGGTGTGCGCTACGCCGATTTCATCGCACCCTACCGCGCCGAAGACATTGCCTTCGAACGGGTCAGCTTCGACCACCCGCTGTTTATCCTGTATTCCTCCGGCACCACCGGCGTGCCCAAGTGCATTGTGCACGGCCACGGCGGCGCACTGCTGCAGCATCTCAAGGAGCACCGCCTGCACGGTGATTTGCGCCCCGGCGACCGCCTGTTTTATTTCAGCACCTGCAGCTGGATGATGTGGAACTGGCTGGTATCGGGGCTCGCCTCGCAGGCAACCCTGCTGCTCTACGACGGCTCGCCCTTCCTGGCCGGTCGCGACGGCAAGGCCGGCACTATTTTGTTCGACTATGCCGACGACGAAGGCATGACCCACTTCGGCACCTCCGCCAAGTTTCTCGACTCGGTGGCCAAGGAAGGTTTGCAACCAATCAACAGTCATCGCCTGACGGCGCTGCGCCACATTTTTTCCACCGGCAGCCCGCTGTCGCCGGAAGGCTATGACTACGTTTATCAGTTCATCAAGGGCGACCTGCATCTGTCATCCATCGCCGGCGGTACCGATATCCTGTCCTGCTTTGTGCTGGGTGTGCCGACCCTGCCGATTTACCGCGGCGAAATTCAGCGCCCCGGGCTGGGCATGGCCGTCGATGTGTTTGACGATCAGGGTCAGCCGCTGCGCGGCGCCAAGGGCGAGCTGGTGTGCACCCGCTCGTTTCCGGCGATGCCGATCGGGTTCTGGAACGATGCCGACGGCAGCCGCTATCACGCCGCCTATTTCGAGCGCTTCAGTAACTGCTGGTGTCACGGCGATCTCGCCGAAATCACCGACAACGGCGGCGTCGTCATCTACGGTCGCTCCGATACCACCCTCAATCCCGGCGGCGTGCGCATCGGCACCGCGGAAATTTATCGCCAGGTTGAGCAACTGCCGGAAGTACTGGAATCCCTGGTGATTGGTCAGGACTGGCAGGGCGACGTGCGGGTGGTGCTGTTTGTTAAGTTGCGCGACAACGGCGATCTGGATGACGCGCTGATCAACAGAATCAAACAGCAGATACGCAGCAACACCACCCCGCGCCACGTGCCCGCCAGGGTATTGCAGGTGGCGGATATTCCGCGCACCAAGAGCGGCAAGATTGTGGAACTGGCAGCGCGCAATGTGGTGCACGGGCAAGTGGTCAAGAATATCGAAGCCCTGGCCAATCCCGAGGCGCTGGAATACTTCCGCGATCGCTGTGAGCTGCGCAGCTAAACCGCTATAAACCTGCGCAGCTGTCGTGAAAAGCGAAGTGGCTGTCGTTCGATGAAAAGTGGACGCCGTGTGTCTCGCATAGAGTTGAGACAAGACTTAGCAAACGTCTTAGACCTGTTTTTGACGACCCGTCGTCGGTGATGAACCAAAACCTTGAATGGAACTGGGATAGTTACCGGCGGTGATTGGAGGGAAAAACATGATCCATCAGCACAGCACACCGACACAGGGCCTGCGTATGCGGGCTGTCGCACGCGCCATTCGCCAAACCTTTGCTCCCGTTGCCGTGGGGCTTGCCGCCATACCACCACTCGCGCTGGCGCAGTCAGACGCCCCGGTTCTTGAAGAGGTGGTGGTCACCGCGCAGAAGCGCACCGAAAGCCTGCAGGATGTGCCGGTGGCGGTCAGCGCCATTGCCGGCGACAACCTCGCCAATACCGGCTTTCGCGATATCGCCGACATTTCCGCCCAGGTGCCGTCGCTGATCGTGACCACCAATATTTCGCCGATCCAGGCCAGCTTCCGCCTGCGCCGCATCGGCAACGAGGGCAATATCCCCACCTTCGAGCCGGACACCGCCCTGATCATCGACGGCGCCTTCCGCTCGCGCTCGGGTCTCGGCCTGGGTGATCTGGTGGACGTGAAATCGGTGGAAGTGCTGAAAGGCCCGCAGGGCACCCTGTACGGCAAGAATGCCGGCGCCGGTGTGGTCAGCGTCACCACCGAACAACCCGGCGACGAGTTCGAAGGCATGGCGGAGCTGAGCTATGGCTCCGACAACTACCGCCAGTTTCGCGGCTATGTCAATTCGCCGCTAACAGATAGCATCAGCGGCCGCATCAGCTACTCCAACACCCGCCGCGATCCGCTGATCGACAACCTGGTCGGCGGCGACGGCGACAACCTCGATGGCGATGCCCTGCGCGGACAGCTGCGCTACGACATCAGCGACGCGCTGTCAGCGCGGCTGATTATCGGCTTCCTTAACCGCGATATGAAACCGACGCTGGCCGATACCTACTACAGCCCGGTGCAGATCGATATTCTGCAGCGCGCCGGCTACACGGTCAGAACCAACGACCCGAGCGATCGCGTGGTCGAGAGCGATGACAACTCCGATTTCACCCAGAAATCCAAGGACGCTGTACTCACCATCGAATACCAGGGCGACGGCTACACCCTGACCTCCATCACCGGCGCCGAGGATTACATCGCGAAAAACCGCTTCGGCGGCGCCGAGGAACTGCCGCTGGACCTGCTCGAGTTTTATGACGTGCAGGAAGGGCGTTCCTTCTCGCAGGAACTGCGGGTGGCTTCCGACACCGGCGACCGTCTCAGCTGGCTGGTGGGTGCCTTTTACTACGACAACCGCTTCACCCGCGGCGACCGCGACCGACACGAGTTTATTCTCAATGAGGATATCGAGGAATACGGCGGTGCCGTCGCCGCGGTACTGCTGGGACTACCCGGTGTCGTGCCGCTGCCGGCGCTCGGCGTGGAAGGTGATGCCGGCGACTTTTATGTGCGCCAGGACTCGCGCAGCCTCGGCCTGTTCACCCAGGAGAGCTTGCGACTGACGGAAGATCTCGAGGTGGCGGTGGGCCTGCGCTACTCCTATGAAGAAAAAGACGGCTCCATTGAGCAGAGCAACCAGCTCTCCCCCGCCGGCTGTGTGGCGCCGACCAACAGGAACCTGATCTGTTCGGTGACGCCCGACGGCAACAACTTCGACGACTCCGACAGCTGGTCAGCATTGACCGGCAATATCAACCTCAGCTACTTCATTAACGAAGAAAGCATGGTGTACGCGCTCTACTCCCAGGGCTTCAAGGCCGGCGGCTACAGCCTGCAGTTTGGCGGCGCCACGCCCGAGTCACGCCCCTTCGACCAGGAAGATATCTACAACTACGAGCTGGGCTGGAAGACGGAGTTCTGGGATCGCCGTGCGCGCGTCAACGGCTCGATTTTCCACACCGAGTATCACGACTTCCAGAGCGCGAGCTTTATCAGCCTGGCCTTTGCCGTCAACAACGCCGAGAAGGTCACCGTCGACGGTATCGAAATCGACTCGACCTGGCTGCTCAGCCAGAACCTGACCGCCAACCTTAACCTCGCCTACATTGACGCCGTCTACGACGAGTACAGCGGCGGCCAGTGTTACTTCGGACGCACCCCGGACAACGCGCTGGGCCAGTGTGATCTCAGCGGCGACAACCTGCCCTATGCCCCCAAACTGACCGGCAACATCGCCCTGACCTGGGAACAGCCGCTACTGTCCGGCGACCTCTATGCGCGCCTCGACTACCGCTACACCGACGAAGCCAACTACAGCTCGGAGCTGGACCCGCGCCACGAGGAAGTTGGCTACCGAGTCGGCAACTTCCGCCTGGGCTGGCGCAATGCCAGCTACGACGTCGCCGCCTGGGTGAAAAACCTGGAAGACGAAACCTACTACGCGCAGAAACTGCCGGCCAATGTGTCTGCCTCTGTCGATGCCGCGGTGGGTTCCTCGGAAGGCTCCTACCAGACCTTTACCGGCGAGCCGCGCACCTTCGGCGTCACCGCGCGCATGCACTTCTGAACCTCCCTTTTGCGGGCACCGTGCGCGGTGCTCGCATTTTTTTTGCTCACGCAGACTTTCTTTAAACCCCTATCTATTCATGGAGTCATCACCATGCTCGGAAACATGATGCAATGGCCGCTGCTGGTTTCCAATGTGTTCTGCCACGCCACCCGCTACCATGGCAACCAGGAAATCGTCTCGGTGACCGCGGATACGCCGCTTTTTCGTTATCGCGTCGCTGACTTCGGCGCGCGTGTAGGCCAACTGGCCAACGCGCTGCAGCAGGCCGGTGTCAAAGCCGGCGACCGCGTGGCGACGCTGGCCTGGAACGATCACCGCCATCTGGAACTGTACTACGCCATCTCCGGCATCGGCGCCGTCTGCCACACCATCAACCCGCGGCTGTTTCCGGACCAGATCGAATACATCATCGATCACGCCCAGGACACCCTGCTGTTCGTCGACCCGGCATTTGTGGACATGGTTGCGCCCATTGCCAGCGCGGCCGAGTCGCTGCGCTCGCTGATCGTACTGGGTGATGGCAGCCCCGAACTCAGCGGCATTGCCAACACCAGCTACGAAGCATTCATCGCCGGCCACGACAGCCGCTTCGACTGGCCGGAGCTGGACGAAAACAGCGCCTG
>JBFHRT010000116.1:0-6715 GCA_041591575.1 Spongiibacteraceae bacterium | reverse complement strand
GATCCGGCTCCGTCATCGCGAGCGAAGCACTGCGATCCAGATGACGCCGCCGGCGCAGTCTCTCCGGATTGCCGCGTCGCCTTCGGCTTCTCGCAATGACGGAATCACGTGACCGTAGGGTGCGCCGCGCGCACCGCTGCGCTTCCTAACCTTTCTAGTTAAGTCTCCACCGCAAACAGCTTGGCGCGCACCGCGCGCCGGTATTCCGCTGGCGTTTGCCCGCTGTGCTTGCGAAACAGCTTGCAAAAGTAGCTGGTGTCGCCGCAGCCCACCTGGGCGGCGATGTCTTCCACCGGCAGGTTGCTGTGGCGCAGCAGTTCACGGGCGTTGTCCACCCGAATCTGCAACAGGTACTGGTGCGGCGTCTGCCCGGCGGCGCGCTTGAAGCGGCGGTGGAAGTTGCGCTCGCTGAGGCCGCTCATGGTCGCCAGCGCGGCACTGCTCACCTCCTCGGCGTAGTGCTTCATCAACCACGACTGCACATAAGCAATGGCCTCGTCCTGGTGCAGGTCGCTCTGGCCGACGCGAAAGGCGTGGCTGTGGAAGGGGCGGCGGATCTCCGGTGAAAACTGCCGCTCCACCCGGTGGGCAATCTCCGTGCCGAAGAACTGGCCAATCAGGTGCACCATCATGTCGGCCATGGCGCCCACGCTGCCGGCGCAGTAGAGCGGGCCGGCTTCGGTAATCAGGTAGTTGGTTTTCAGCTCCACCTGTGGAAAGCGCCGGGCAAACTCCTCGAAGTAGTGCCAGTGGGTGGTGGCCGGCTTGCCGTCCAGCAGGCCGGTGGCGGCCAGCAGAAAACTGCTGGTACCGCCGGTGCATACCCGGGCGCCACCATTGACCATCGCTTTCAGCCAGTCGAGAAACGCAGCTTGATCTGCCAGCGGTTTGCGCGGGTGGCGCCAGCGTGTGGGCAGAATAACCAGATCGGCGCGCTCAATATCGCGGTAGCTGTGTTCAACCGCCAGCTGCAGGCCGCCAGCAGCGCGCACTGTTCCCGCCTGAAGGCCGACAATGCGGATATCGACAGCGCGTCGACGCTGACTCAGGCGCAGCTGCTCGCCGGCGGCGTTGAACATCTCCAGTGGCAGACCAAGGCTGGAGGCCAGGGTGTCGGGCAGGGCGAGTACGCAGACGGTTTTCATAATATGGCAAAAATGGCGTATTGAATGGCAATAATAAACCAATTGCCGTGACGGGAAAGCCCTAGAATAGCCTCCATTACGGGGTGCTGCTTCCACAGTGGGCAGCGCCCCAAGACAACGACGTTGGGCAAAAAAAGTAGGGAGTGTCAGTAGTTATGGCTGAGCGGTTACCGGTTATTGTGGGCTTTGGTGGCGTCAATGCAGCGGGGCGCAGCTCTTTCCACCACGGTTATCGTCGCCTGGTGCTGGATGCGCTGCCGGGCTCAGCCGCCGACGACACCCTGCGCAGTCTCGCCGCGCTGATGGGCCAGCCCAGCGAAGGCCCGGTGTCTGCGCAGCAACGCCAGCATATTCTTGACCACACCCTGGTGCGCCGCATCGAGCCGGAGTGGTTCGATACCGAGAACGTGGTGTGGAACCGCCGCCTTAACTGCAGCGCCGACGGTGTACCGATGACGTTTGTTACCCGCGCCCGTAACCTGCCGGAGGTGCTGCCGCCGAGCTGGACGGTGGCCGAGTTGGGGCAGGGCAAGGTGCGGGTGGAAATCAGCGAATCCGCCGAGTTTCTGCTGCCCACCACCCAGGCCATGAGTGTGCGCTCCGCCGGCCTGCTGCCCAGCGGTTTTGATCCCGGCAAGCTGTACCAGTCGCGCAATCATCCGCGCGGCTTGCAGCTGTCGGTGTACGGTGCCTCCGATGCGGTGCAGTCGATGGGTATTCCCTGGCAACAGATTTGCCAGGCAGTGCGCCCGGATCAAATCAGCGTTTATGCCGGCTCCGCCATGGCGCAGCTGGACGAGGCGGGCAATGGCGGCCTGCTGGGCTCGCGCGGCGTCGGCAAGCGCATCACCTCCAAGCAGCTGGCACTCGGGCTGGCGGAAATGCCGGCGGATTTCGTCAACGCCTATGTGCTGGGCAATGTTGGCTCCACTGGGCTGGGCATGGGCGCCTGTGCCACTTTCCTCTACAACCTGCGTCAGGGCGTCAATGATATTCGCAGCGGCCACGCCCGCGTTGCAATTGTCGGCGGCAGCGAGGCGCCAATCACACCGGACGTGATCGAGGGCTACGCCACCATGGGCGCGCTGGGCACCGACGAGGCGCTGCTCAAGCTGGACGCCGAGCGCGGCGCCACTGAGCCCGATCATCGCCGTGCCTGCCGTCCCTTCAGCAGCAACTGCGGCTTTACCCTGGCCGAAGGCGCCCAGTTTGTGGTGCTGTTTGACGATGAGCTGGCAGTGGAGCTGGGTGCCGAGATCTACGGCGCGGTGCCGGATGTGTTCGTCAATGCTGACGGTTTCAAAAAGTCCATTTCTTCGCCGGGTATCGGTAACTACATTACCGTGGCCAAAGCGGTGGCCTGTGCCCAGTCCATCGTCGGCGAGCGCGCGCTGCGCGAGCGCTCCTTTGTTCAGGCTCACGGCACCGGCACCCCGCAGAACCGGGTCACTGAATCCCACATCCTCAACGAAGTGGCCAAAGTCTATGGCATTGAGAGCTGGCCGGTGGCGGCGGTGAAGTCCTATATCGGCCACACCGTTGGCGCAGCCGCGGGCGACCAGCTGGCGGCGACGCTGGGGGTGTGGCGCTACGGCATGATTCCCGGTATCCATTCCATCGACCACGTGGCCGACGACGTCCACCGCGAGCGGCTGCGCATCCAGCCCGAGCATATAGAAGTGGGGGCTGAAGGCATGGACGTGGCGGTACTCAATGCCAAGGGCTTCGGCGGCAACAACGCCTCGGCGCCGGTGTTATCGCCCGCCGTGGCCATGCAGTTGCTGCGTGCCAAACACGGAGCGGCAGCCATGGCCGCACACGCCAACAGTAGCGAACAGGCGCGCGAGCGTGCAGCGGCGTACGATGCAGCTGCCAGCGACGGGCGCAGCGAAGTGCTTTACCGTTTTGGTGAAAATGTGCTCGACGGCGACGATCTCAGCCTCAGCGCTGAAGGAATTGGTATTCCCGGCTTCGACAAGTCCGTGGCGCTTGACGTAAAATCGCCCTTCGGCGAGTGGTTGGCTCAGCAGTCCTGAGGAGGGCTGCGTGAAGCAATGATGTCCCACGCGTCGCAAGCATGATCGGCCCAACGCTGGAGCCGATCATATTCCAGCAGGAGTAGTGGGGGTGCCATCCATGAAGGGTGAAGCAACGGCGCGCGTTGTCGTCAATATGCCGCGCGAGCAGGCGTGGGAAAAATTGCGCGACCTGTCCCTGGCGCACAACTATGTGCCGGGCATTATCAAGACCGAGATTACCACCGAGAAAGCCGAGGGCGTAGGCGCCAGCCGCCGCGTCTTCCAAAGCGCCACCAAGGGCCTGGATGAAACCGTCGTCGAATGGAACGAAGGCCACGGCTTTGTCATTCGTCTGCACCGCGGCGACGCGGGCGCGCCGCCGCCGTTCAAGGACGCGGCGTTCCGCTACCAGCTCGACGATGCCGGCAACGGCCAGACCGCGCTGACCACCTCGCTGATGTACAACATGCGCTGGGGCAAGCTCGGTGACCTGATGCAGAAACACCTGCTGGGCAAGATCTTCCGCACCGTGATTCGCGACGTCGCCATCAGCATGAAGGCCTTTTACGAGAGTGGTGAGCCCACCTCCAAGCAGCGCCTCAAGCAGTTGAAAACCACCCTCAAGCAAGCCGCCTGATGGACGCGCTGGAACTGTTGCAGCAGCGCAACTCTGCGCCCAAGCTGACTGAGCCGGGTCCGGATGCGGCGCAACTGGACGTTATGTTCCGCGCCGCCCTGCGCGCACCTGATCACGCCAATCTGCGCCCCTGGCGCTTTGTGGTGGTCGAGGGCGAGGCGCGCGAGCGCCTGGGTGAGCTGTACGCGAAGGCCCTCAAGGCGCGCAAGCCCGACGCCAGCGAGGCCGATCTGGCCAAGGCGCGCTCGCAGCCCTTGCGGGCGCCGCTGTTGGTGACGGTGGTGGTACGCATCAGCGAGCACCCCAAGGTACCGGCAGTGGAGCAGCGGCTGTCGGCTGGCTGCGCCGCTCACGGCCTGCTGCTGGCCGCCGAGGCCATGGGGTTCAATAGCATCTGGCGCACCGGCGACAGCGCCTTTGACCGCAATGTCATGAGTGGGCTCGGCCTTGCGGCAAATGAGGAAATCATCGGCTTCCTGTACCTTGGAACCCGCGATGGTCGCGCCAAGCCGCTGCCGGAGCACAACCCCGACGATTTTGTGACGCACTGGACCGGAGAATAACCATGATCAAGCTCCCCCGCTATGAAACCCTCAGCCTCAGCCTGGAGAATCACATAGCGCAAGTGGAGCTGAACCGGCCCGACAAGGCCAACGCCATGAACGCCCCCCTTTGGCGTGAACTGGAAGAGTGCTTCAACTGGCTGGACGAGGAGCCGCTGGTACGGGTGGTGGTGCTCAGCGGTGCCGGCAAGCACTTCTGTGCCGGCATTGATCTGGAAATGTTTGCCGGCATCGCCGGTCAGCACAGCGAAGCCAGTGATCCGGCGCGCTTCGCCGAGACCTTCCGCCGTATTATCCTGCAGCTGCAGGGCAACCTCAGTGCCATCGAGAAGTGTCGCAAACCGGTGCTGGCCGCCATTCACGGCAGCTGCGTCGGTGGTGGCATCGATATGGTCAGCTGCTGTGACATGCGCTACTGCTCGGCCGATGCCAAATTCTCCATCAAGGAAGTCGACCTCGGCATCACTGCCGACGTCGGCACCCTGCAGCGCCTGCCGTACATCGTGTCTGAGGGCATGGTGCGCGAGCTGGCCTACACCGGGCGCATGGTGTACGCCGACGAAGCCGCCGATATCGGCCTGGTCAACCGCGTATTCGAAACTCCCGAGGCCCTGCGCGAGGGTGTACTGGAGCTGGCGGCTACCATCGCCAGCAAATCGCCGCTGGCGGTGCGCGGCACCAAGGAAATGCTGGTCTATACCCGCGACCACAGCGTGGCCGACAGCCTGAACTACGTGGCCACCTGGAACGCCGGCATGCTCAGCCAGGTCGATGTGATCAAATCGGTCGAGGCGCAGATGGCGGGTAAAGCCGCCGAGTACGACGACTAAGCATTATCTCGCTGTCATTGCGAGGAGCCCGCAGGGCGACGCCACAATCTCCATCTGACAGGGTGCCAGCTTCCGGAGATCGCCACGGCCTTGGGAAGCAGGCCTCGCGATGACGGGCTTCGATGATTACCGCCCATTCTACCCCCGGTCATTGCGAGGAGCCCGTAGGGGGACGCGGCATTCTCCATCAGGTAGGGTGCCAGCTGCCGGAGTTCGCCGCGTCGCTGAAAAGCGCTCCTCGCGATGACAGCGTTCGCTCGATGCTGAATATTCCTCCTGTCATTGCGAGGAGCCCTCAGGGCGACGTGGCAATCTCGGCCGGGGTGGCAGAGCGGTCGGCGAGGCGAGCCTCCTAATACTCCTAACGTGCTGGCAAGCGGTGAGGCTCTTCAAGAGCGCCGATCGCGACGCGGCAATCTCCCACCGACAGCGGCCATATCCGGCGATAACGCCACAGAATTAACTTTCCTACACGCTCCGCCGCGATGGTTTCTGCTAGAATCCGCTCGCTTACTATTCGTCATTAGCGGTTGTAGCGGTACCCATGCAGAAAAAACGGCACACCATCTTCAGCACGCCTGTGCTCAATTCCCTGTTGCGCGCCCTGTGCTGGCTGGCCTTACGCCTGCGCGGCTGGAAGGTTGTCGGGCAGCGGCCTGACCAGGACAAATACGTGCTGATCTGTGCGCCGCACACCAGTAACTGGGATTTTCCCATCATGCTAGCGGTCGCCTTTGTGCTGCGCCTGGACGTGCACTGGATGGGCAAGCACACCCTGTTTCCCTGGTATGTCGGCTGGTTGATGAGGTATCTCGGCGGAGTGCCCATCGACCGGCGCGCCGCCCAGAACACGGTGGAGCAGATGGTGGCGGTGTTTAACAACAGTGAGCAAATGGTACTGGTGATTACCCCCGAGGGAACCCGCGGCAAGGTCGAGCAGTGGAAGGGGGGCTTTTACCATATCGCACAGGGTGCAGGTGTGCCGGTGGTACTGGGCTTTGTCGATACCAGCAAGATGGAAACCGGTATCTGTGCCATTCACCACCCCGCGGGGGATTTTGAGACGGACCTTCCTGTTATACAGGCCCACTATCGCGGTAAGCAGGGGTTTCGCCCCGAGCTGGGCTGAGCGCCTCAATCAATAATAATCGAAAAATTGCGGCCCGCAGCTTTGTGCGGCTGCAGCACGATGACAGGAAACGGATATGCGATTGCAACTTCAAGCGCTGGCGCTGCTCGCCAGCCTCCTGGTGAGCGGCCTCGCTGCCGCAGTTCCCGCTGAGCGTATTCGCCAGGCTACTACGGCGGTAAGCACCGATAGCATCGCCAGGCACGCCGACAGCGACTGGCAGGGGCACGGCAAAGATTATCGCGAGCAGCGCTACAGCCGACTGGCCCAGATTAACACTGAAAACGTTGCCGAACTGGGGCTGGCGTGGTCCTTTGATACCGATTTCAAGCGGGGCCTGGAAGCCACGCCCATCGTGGTGGGTGGCGTGATGTACGTCACGGGCAACTGGAG
>JBFHRT010000115.1:0-6738 GCA_041591575.1 Spongiibacteraceae bacterium | reverse complement strand
CCGGCGGGCCGCTTGGCCAGGCCCAGCTTGATGGCCAGCCAGCAGGCGGAAAATATGCCCAGCTGCTTGCCGAGAAACAGGCCGGCGATGATGCCCAGCGTGGTGGTGCTGACCGCGGCGTGGTCTAGCATGCCCTCCATGACAATGCCGGTGTTGGCAAAGGCGAACAGCGGCAGCACCAGGAATGCCACCCAGGGGTGCAGCCCGTGCTCCAGTTTGTGCAGCATGGACTCGTGCTGGATGTGCTCTTCGCCTTGGTTGTCGCCATCGCCATCGCCATCGCCATCGCCATCGCCGCGCGGGGGGATTATCATCGGCACAAACCAGGCGTTGATAAAGCCGGCCAGAGTGGCGTGTACACCGGACTTCAGTACCGCCACCCAGATGATCACCCCCACAATCAGGTAGGGAGGGACGTTGGTGACGCCAAAGCGGTTGAGGGCGAACAGTATTAGCCAGCCGCTGCAGGCAATGATCAGCGAGGCCGGCGCCAGGTCGCTGGAGTAGAACACGGCGATAATAATGATGGCGCCGATGTCGTCAAAAATGGCGACGGACAACAGAAACAGTTTCAGCGACAGCGGCAGGTGCTTGCCAAACAGGGTGAAGATACCTAGCGCAAAGGCGATATCGGTGGCGGTGGGAATGGCCCAGCCGCGCATGGCGTCGGCGTCGCCTTGGTTGAATGCCACATAGATCAGCGCGGGTGCGGCTATGCCGGCCAGTGCCGCTATGCCTGGCAGCACTACGCTGGCGGGGTCAGACAGCTGGCCACCCAAAATCTCGCGCTTGATTTCCAGCCCAACCAGGAAAAAGAACACCGCCATCAGGCCATCGTTAACCCACAGCAACAACGGCTTGGCGAGCGTTAACTCGCCGGCACTGGCGACCACTGGCAGCGAAATAAAGCTTTTGTAGGCATCGGCCAAGGGGCTGTTGGCCATAATCATGGCCAGGGTCATGGCTGCCAGCAGGCAGATGCCGCCGGCAGACTCCATGTGCATGAACTTCTTGATATCGCTGAGCATGTCGGTCTCTTTCCTGCATTCCAACTGAAGCCTAGTGCATTAGCACAGGCGGGAAAAGGGCTGGCTTGACGCTGGTGGCAAATCGCGCGACGCTGGAATCAGCCGCGCCGCTGTGGCGCGGCGGGCAGGCAGCTATGAGTGTAAGTGGGCGCGAATTTCCAGTATCGGGCGGCTGGCCGCCGCCTTTGCGACGGCATCTGAGCTTATCACCCAACCAGCGCGGTCGCGATTTTTTCGTGGGTGATTTGCACGGTTATCGCTCCGAACTTGAGCGCCAGCTGCGGGCGCAGGACTTCGACGCCGCTGCCGACCGGGTGATTGCGGTGGGCGATTTGGTGGATCGCGGTCCCGACAGCTTCGCGTCGCTGGCATTGGTGCAGCAGCCCTGGTTTTTCAGCGCGCTGGGCAACCACGAACTGATGTGGATTGAGGCCCTGGCCGGCGACGACATGGGGCTGCTCAACGTTGCCGTCAACGGCGGCGACCAGCTGCTGGCGGCGATGGCCGAGCGTGGTGTCAGCTGGGCGCGCGCACAGCTGCGGGCCGCGCTCGACAACATGGCCTTCGCAATCAGCGTGCCGCTGGGGCCGTGGCTGATCGGTGTCACCCACGGTGAACCGCCGCCCGACTGGGGCAGCGTTGACGAGCTGGCGCTGGACGACTGGCAGCAGCTGGTGTGGGTGCGCGAGCGCTTCCTGCCGCGGGCGGCAGCCTTGCAGCACGCCGTTGCCCATGTCGATGCGGTGGCGGTGGGCCATACTCCCGGCCGCGAGCTGCGCGCGGTGGCCAATGTGGTGTGCATCGACACCGGTGTGTTTCTTGCCCGTGGCCACCTCAGCGTGGTTGAGGGCGACGAACTACTAGCCTGCTGTCGCGGCGCTCAGTCGAACTGCCAGCGTAACCCCAGCTCGTATTCGGTCAGGTCCAGATCGTCGTAATCGCGAATGCGAGCGCTGGCGGCCAGGTTATAAGGCAGCTGCAGTAGCCCTTCCACCGTGAAGGTGGTGTCCTTGAAGATCACATCGTTTTCGCCCACCAGCAGGTTGGCGCGAAAGTGCTTGCTGAAGTCGTGGCGAATGCCGACGTGGTATTCCCAGCCGCGCTGGGTTGGGGTGTCGTTCAGGGTCTCCATCTCGTGGCGCTCGGCGCCGATCAACACCGAGGTGCGCGGCGACAGGTAGTGATGCAGGCCGCCGCCGTAGGCCCACCAGCCGTCCTCGCGCAGCCCCCGCGGCAGGTTTACATTGCCGTCGTTATAGCGAGCATTGACGTGCACATAGCGGCCCAGCGCCGCGCTGGCCAGGAAGGTCTTGCTGTCGTCGTCGCCGAAATCGGTCCAGTCGGTGTTCTGGCGGGAAAAGGACGCCTCCACGTAGCCATAGTGGCCGGGCTGGGCGGTGGCGGGGAGGGCGCTGAGCGCGAGGGTCGCGGCCAGTGCCGCCGCTGAAAGGCTGGAATATCGCATGGAGAGGCTACCGCTGATAGGGTGATATTTTTGTGCCGCCCATAATGCCCATGCACTGCGGCCCGATCAACTGCGGCGGTACTGCCGATGAATAGGGGAGGCAAAAAAAGCCCGCGCGAGGCGGGCTTTGTTGGTTTAAAGGTCGGTGCTAGGGCCTCAGCTTTTATCCGGTGTCGCCGTCGTGCCGTTCCCGTTTTCAATGGCATGTGCGAAGCTGGTTAGGCCGTTGAGTTCGGCGCCGTCCAGCCCTACTTCCTTCATCAGCGAATCCAGCAGCGGCGCCTGCGCCCGGTATTTCAGCGCGCTGTTCACCACCTGATCGGCGAGGTTGCCGCCGCTGCCTTCAGCGGTATCGCCCGATGCCGCGGTGCTGCGGCCAGTGTTGAGACCATCGACCTGGATGATCTTGATGCCGTCGATATTTTCCATCGGCTTGGCGCTCTCGCGAATGATATTGGAAAGATTGCTTATCAGTTCCAGCTTGATCTTCATCGAGATCTGCTCGTTCGACAGGATGTTGGCGGCTTCGTGCAGCGCGCGCTGACCGGTGGCATCGACGGCATAGCGAATCTCGGCGGCAGCGGCGCGGGTCTTCTCTGCTTCGGCCTCCGCGTCGGCGCTGATGCGGGTCTTGTCGGCATCGGCGCGGGCTACTTCACGCACCGCATCGGCGCGGTCGGCAGCCGCCAGTTTTTCGGCCTCGGCCGCCACCTTGATGGTGATGGCCTCACGCTCGGCTTCCTTGGCGGCTTCAATCAGTTCGATCTGCTTTTGCCGCTCAGCGATTTCCCGCTCACGGGATGTAGATACGCGCTCCTCGGCTTCCACCGCCTTGGCGCGGGCTTCGTCCGCCTCGGATTTGGCAATTGACTGTTCCTTGGACTTTTCAGCGATGGCGATATCGCGCTCCTGCTCAGCCAGTTCCAGCGTCTTGCGCTTTTCGATATCGCGAGTCTGCACCGAGCGCTCTTTGGCAATTTCCCGTTCCTTGACCAGTCGCTGCTTCTCGATCTGTTCTTCTTCAAGTGCGCGCTCGGCGGTGATTTTTGACAGCTCGATGGCCTGATCGGCGGCAATCTTGGCCTGTTCGGCGGACTGCTGCTGGGACGCCTGTTCCTTGGCGATCTCTGCCGCCTGCGAGGCGCGGCGGATCTCGATCTCGCGCTGCTGTTCCAGTACCGCATATTCCTCTTCGCGTTGAATCTGCAGGCTCTGTTTGGCGGCCTCAAGATTCTTGCTCTTGATCTGCACGCTGGTTTCCTGCTCGATGTCGTTGCGAATCTTTTTGCGCTGTTCGATCTCTTCGGTCAGGCGGGTCAGACCCTCAGCATCGAAGGCATTATTGGGGTTGAAATATTTCATACTGGTCTGATCCAGCCCGGTCAATGAAACGGTTTCCAGTTCAAGACCATTTTTTAGCAGATCCTCGGTTACCACCTGCTGTACTTTCTGTACGAAGTCGACGCGTTTCTCGTGCAGCTCCTCCATGCTCATCTCGGCCGCGACCGAGCGCAGGGCGTCGACAAACTTACCTTCAACCAAGTCCTTTAGCGTCTGTGGCTCCATGGTGCGCGAGCCCAGTGTCTGGGCTGCGTTGGCGATGGCTTCGGCGGTGGGTTGTACGCGAACATAAAATTCCGCTACCACATCTACCCGCATACGGTCGCGGGTGATCAGCGCCTGTTCGTTGGCGCGATTAACCGGCAGGCGCAGGGTGTTCATGTTGACGGGAATAATCTCGTGCAGCACCGGAAACACCAGGGCGCCACCATTCATGATGACCTTCTGGCCACCAAAACCGGTGCGCACGAAGGAAATTTCCTTGGAGGCGCGTTTGTACAGGCGGGCGAATATCAGGCCGATGGTAAACAACGCGACAATGATGATGCCGGCATACATGGCGATATCGACTATGTTGATCATGTCTAAACCTTCCCTTGTTATTGCTGTTGTGTTGTTGAAATCGACAGTGTTGTTGGATTCGATAGGAGCTGTCGCGCTGTAAATCGGTGCCTCACTGGGCTGCGCCGGCGCGAGAATGGCGGGTTCGGTGGCGGCGGCCCCTGTGGCGAGCTCTGGCTCGGCGCCCGGCACGTCATTGGCGAAGGGGGTGTTGCTATCAGCCATCACGAGTCCTCGAGCAGTTCATTTTTGTTGGGGATGGCGAAAAAGCTGCCGCTGTCGCGTCGAACCAGCAGTACCTTTTCGCCCTGTTGGAAAACGTCGCCGTCATTGTCGGGTTCCACCATGATGTAGTGATGCTGGCCGTGGCGATCCTTGACCTTGGCCTGCGCGGCGCAGCCACGCTCTGCCTGCCCCAGCGTGAGTACCGCAATGCGCCCGACGAAGCTGTCGGGAGAAACCGCGCTGGTTTCGTCTTTGGGTACGATGCGGTTGAGCGCACCGCCGAACACGCGCACTGCCGGAAAGGTCAGCGCCAGTGCGGGGATGCTGGCCAGGGCGCCGGGTAGCAGCGATCCGAACGCGCCCATCGCCAGCTGCTGGATGATCAGTCCGCCTATGCCAAAGCTGACCAGGAATACGATCAGCAAAATCAATACCGGCACCTGGCCGACTCGCAGCCAGGACAAGATACGCCCGAGGCTGCTGGGTGAGTCCAGGTCAGGGGCATCGACACCAAACGGCAAATCCGAGTCCGGCAGAACGCTGCTGAGCACATTGGAAAGGCCGGCACCGAACAGCGCGCCGACGCCTTCCAGTGCGGCGATGATGAGCACCACCAGTAGCGCGACCGAAAACGCCATGTTTTCCGTCGCAGTGATGAATTCAAACATGGATAAGCAGGTCCCGCGCAGTTAGTTTTGATTGCTCTTGATGGCGGCAAGGCGCTCTCTGATTCGATTGTCGCGGGCCAGTTGCTCCAGCTCCGCCAGCTGCGCCGCGTTTTTCATATTGCTGCTAGCGGAGCCAGTGGCGCCAATCTGCTGGCTCATAACACGGTCGAAGGTGTCGCCGGCATCGGTCACGGCCTTTTCCACGCCGCCACCACTGGTAGCAGCTGCCGTGCCCGTACTGCCATTGCAAGCCTGCAAGGTTGCGCGCAGGGTGTTGAGCTCCTCGCGCATTTCGCGCTTTTTGGCCTGCAGCGCCGCGATGTAGCCCTCCAGTTCCTTTTCGTTTTCACCGCACTCGGCGATGGTCTGCTCCAGCACTGGAATTTGCGCCTCAATATCCAGCTGGTGGGAGATCGCCGCTTCGGCCAGGTCGTCGCGTCCCTGTTCCACCGCAACTTCGATTTTGGCATTGAGGTCTTCGTGGCGTTGGCCTTTGTCTGCCAATCGCTTGCTGGCGAGATGTTTGGCAGCAATGACCTTGCCGAGCTCCGCCCGCACCTCGTCGATGGCCGTGTCGATCTCGCGAATGGCCTGCTCCATTACGATATCCGGTGCCGCGTTTTCCACGGCGTCGACCACCGCATTGATACTGCCACTGATGATGCGTCCCACGCGTTTTGCCAGGTTCTCCGCCATGCTATTTCTCCTTCGCTTGTTGTTGGATTTGTTGGTTGATTAGCTCGGTGAGTTCGACCAGCGGCGTGTAGCGCCTGCGAATCAGTTGCTCGTCGTAGCAGGGCGCGGTCGCTGTCACCGCCATGCGCGCAGTGCTTTCCAGTAGCCGAAATACGCGCTCTGCCACACCTTTTTCCAGCTCTGAGCAATTGGGCGGGGCGTCAGCGGCATCATTGGCGCTGACGTAGGCATAGGCCTCCGCTACCCAGGCGATGAAGGTTTCCAGCAGATCCGAGTGCTGCTCCGCTTCCCGTTCCCAGCTTTTTACCTGGAGATTGACGCCGGCCAGCGCATCGCGCGCGGCTCGCAGCTGTGCTTCGTAGTCGCCTCGCTGTTGGTGCCGCTGGCGGCTGTCGCGGATGATCGCCCGGACCTTGTCGCTGGGGGTGACGGCGCCGCCTATACGCAGCTGGGCTATATATTCGGCGTCTTCAGGGGGAATGCGGACGCTCAATGGAACCGTGTTGGCCATGACGCTGCCTGCGATTGAATTTAATTGTATTCAAGTGTATACGCCTGCTCGGTGAGGCTGTCAACGCTGCGATAGTGGCAGCGAAATTTGCCAGCGTTTAAAACGAGCTTGTTTGGGGTGCCAGGCAGGCTGGTGCGCGGAGGCGGGGTGAGTAGATGCTGGGCTGTCCCTGCCGCGAATAATTCATTCCTTTACCCCCAAAATAACAGCAGTTGCTCTGTCTCAGCAATGGGGGGAGCGATG
>JBFHRT010000114.1:0-6772 GCA_041591575.1 Spongiibacteraceae bacterium | reverse complement strand
CAAGGGCTGGCTGATGATGTACTACAGCGCCGACAGTCTGGACCAGGACAGCCTCAACGCGCTGGGCAAGGATGTGCTCAAGGATATGAAGCGGCTGCTGCGCTAAGCGCGCCGTTAACGTTAATCGCCGCCTGCGCGGCATCAATAGAGAGTTAGGCAGAGCATGGCCCTGTTCAACAACCCTGCTGATCGCAAACCCGGTTTCAAACTGGCGCTGTTCGCCTGCGCGCTGGCTGTCGTCGTGGTCGGCCTCGGCGCCTTTACCCGCCTGGTCGACGCCGGCCTTGGCTGCCCCGACTGGCCCACCTGCTACGGCCATGTGCTGTGGCCGGACAGCGCCGAGGAAATCGCCGCCGCCAACGCCCACCCTGACTTCGTCGACACCCCGGTGGAGACCCACAAGACCTGGCCCGAGCAGGTGCACCGCATCTTCGCCTCCAGCCTGGGGCTGGTAGGGCTGATCCTGTTCGGCATGGCGCTGCGCCGGCGCCCCGCGGGCCAGCCCTGGCTGCCGGTGGTGGCGCTGCTGACGCTGCTGATCGGCGGCACGGTGGCGCGTATTGTGGTCGGCGACAGCCTGGATTACGAGGTGGGCCTGACCGCTGCGGCCTATGTTGCGCTGCTCGCGCTGTTGGGCCTGCGCTACGGCGGCTCGCCCGAACCGTTCAAGCTGCCCGCCTTTATCGCCGGCTTTCTGGTGCTGCAGGGCCTGTTCGGCATGTGGACGGTTACGCTGAAGCTGTGGCCGCAGGTGGTCACCGCCCACCTGCTGGGCGGCTTCACCGTGCTCAGCCTGCTGTGGCTGCTGACCCTGCGCCTGGACAACCGCCACTGGCTGGTGAACAGCGGCGAGCTGGTGCAGCTGCAGCGCTACCGGCCGCGGGTGGTGCTGGGTCTGATCATCGTGGTGGCGCAGATCGCACTGGGCGGCTGGACCACCTCCAACTACGCCGCAGTGGCCTGCCCCGACCTGCCCACCTGTCAGGGCCAGTGGCTGCCGCCGATGGATTTCGTCAACGGTTTCGACCTGTTCCAGCATATCGGCCCCAACTACCTGGGTGGCGTGATGGACAACGCTGCGCGCGTGGCCATTCACTTCAGCCATCGTATCGGCGCCATTGTCACCGCGCTGTATCTGCTGCTGCTCTGCGCCGGTCTGCTGCGCAGCGGTGTGTCGGTGGTGCGGCCCGCGTCCTGGGCGGTGCTGGCGGTGCTGTTGCTGCAGCTGGGCCTGGGCCTGAGCAATATTCTCTTCAAGTTTCCGCTGGCCGTCGCCGTTGCCCACAACCTGGTGGGTGCACTGTTGCTGCTGACGCTGGTTACTCTCAATCACCGCATCTTCACGGCGCAGCGTCGCCAGGGAGCTTACTGACATGAACGCCACAACCGCCAACGATCGCCAGCGCGCGACCTGGCGCGACTATTACGAGATGTGCAAGCCCAACGTGGTATTGCTGATGCTGCTCACCTCGGTGATCGGCATGCTGATGGCGGTGCCGGGCATGGTGCCACTGGACGTGCTGATTTTCGGTAATCTGGGCATTGCCCTGTGCGCGGCTTCGGCGGCGGCGGTCAACCACCTGGTGGACCGCCGCATCGATCTGGTGATGGCGCGCACCCACAATCGCCCGGTGGCACAGGGCCGCATCGACACCGCCCACGCGGTGATTTTTGCCACGGTGCTGGGGGTGGCCGGCATGGCCATCCTGATCGGTCTGATCAACCAGCTGACCGCTTGGCTGACCCTGGCCTCGCTGATCGGTTACGCGGTGATCTACACCCTGTTCCTCAAGCGTGCCACCCCGCAGAACATCGTCATCGGCGGCCTCGCCGGGGCGGCACCGCCGCTGCTGGGTTGGACCGCGGTGACCAACAGCGTCGACGGCCACGCGTTGCTGCTGGTGCTGATCATCTTCGCCTGGACCCCGCCGCACTTCTGGGCGCTGGCCATTGCCCGCCGCGACGACTACGCCAAGGTCGACATTCCGATGCTGCCGGTGACCCACGGCATCAAATACACCAAGCTGCACACCCTGCTGTACACGCTGATCCTGTTTGCGGTATCGCTGCTGCCCTTTGCCACCGGCATGAGCGGTTCGCTGTACCTGCTGGGCGCGGTGCTGCTGGGCCTGGGCTTTATCTACTGGGCGGTGGTGCTGATGGTCGGCAAGAACCCCAAGGCGCCGATGGAGACCTTCAAGTATTCCATCATCTACCTGATGGCGCTGTTTTTGATCATGCTGCTGGACCACTACCTGCTGCCGGCGGCCACCCTGGTTGAGGTCACCCTGTAATGAGCGCACACATCGACGACCGCCGCCCCGGCATCCGCCGCACCGTCACCGCGGTACTGCTGGTGGCCGCCACCCTGGTGGGCAGCTTCTTCTATGTCTTCACCCAGGTGCGCCAGCCCAGCACCGACGCCCTGCGCAAGCAGGGCCTGGTGGTGTTTGAACAGGCGCGGGAGTTGCCCCAATTTACGCTGCGCAACGATCGCGGCGAGGCCTTCGGCCCCGGCAATTTGAAAGGCCAGTGGTCGCTGGTGTTCTTCGGCTACACCTATTGCCCCGACATCTGTCCGACCACCATGGCCTTGCTGCGCCAGTTTTACGAAGCGCTGCCCGCCGAGCAGCGCTTGGACACCCGGGTGATTCTGGCCAGTGCCGACCCGGCGCGCGACACCGTCGAGCGGCTGCGCGAGTACGTGGGCTACTTCCACGAAGACTTCCGCGGCGTCACCGGCGAATTCCTGGAAGTGCACCGTTTCGCCACTGGCCTCAGCATTCCCTTTGCCAAGGTGCCCGGCGGCGGTGACAACTACCTGGTGGAGCACAGCGGCAACATCGCCGTGGTCAATCCCCACGGCCACTACGTCGCCTTCTACAAGGTGCCGCTGTCGCTGGAGCAGCTGCAGAACACCTACGAGGCGCTGCGCAAGCTGCGCTCCTAGCAAGCGCTTCAGTCACCAGTCGCGCCATCGACGCCCGCCTTTGCCGCGGGCGTTTTTGGTTGTGCCGGCGGCGCTATACTGGGTGCGGTATGCACGATAGCGAGGTTTGCGATGAGTGCGAACGAGCGCGTGGGTGTTGGTGGCGGCTGTCACTGGTGTACCGAGGCAGTGTTCGAATTATTGCCGGGAGTGTCGCGGGTGGCGCAGGGCTATATCCGCTCACTGGCGCCCGACGAGGAATTTGCCGAGGCGGTGCTCCTGCACTACGACCACCAGCGACTGTCGCTGCAGCGCTTGCTGGAGGTGCATCTGCACAGTCACGCCTGCAGCGCGCCGCAGGCCCGCGCCGGCAAATACCGCAGCGCGATTTATGTGTTCGACGCCGAGCAGACGGCGCGGGTCAGGGAGGGGCTGGCGGCGCTGCGCTGGCAGTGCGAGTCGCCACCACTGACGCGGGTGCTGTTGTTTGCCGGCTTTC
This sequence comes from Spongiibacteraceae bacterium, assembly GCA_041591575.1. Lineage (GTDB taxonomy): Bacteria > Pseudomonadota > Gammaproteobacteria > Pseudomonadales > Spongiibacteraceae > JBFHRT01. The sequence continues at coordinate 3,344 of JBFHRT010000114.1, read as the reverse complement.
GCCGTTCACCGCTGGCGCGGCGCCACTACTACGCCCGCGATCCCGGCCGCCCCTTCTGCTGCCGTTATATTCGGCCCAAGCTGGAGCGCTTGCAGTTGAGTGCTGGCCGCTAGTTAACGCCGCGCCGCCGGCAGCAGTGCGGTGGCGAAAAACAGCGCCGCCGCGCACAGCACAATGGAGGGGCCGGCCGGGGTGTCCAGCCACCAGGCGCCGGCGAGGCCGCCGCTCACCGCCAGCATGCCGGCGGCAATGGCGCCCAGCGCCACCTGTTCCGGGCTGCGGCCGACGCGGCCGGCGGTGGCCGCCGGCACAATCAGCAGCGCGGTGACCAGCAGCACCCCCACCGCTTTCATCGCGGTGGCCACGGTGATCGCAATCAGCAGCATCATCAGCAGCCGCAGTCGCGCCACCGGCAGGCCCTCGATGGCCGCCAGCTCGGCGTGGGCGGCGATGCTCACCAGCGAGTGCCAGGTTCGCGCCAACAGGGCGCCGACCACCGCTACCACTGCTGCCAGCTGCAGCAGCTGGGCGCGGTCCACCGCCAACAGGTCGCCAAACAGGAAGGCATTGAGGTCCACCGGCCGGCCGCTGAGCAGGGAAATGGCCACCAGCCCAAGCGCCAGGCCGCTGTGGGCGAAGATGCCCAGCAGGCTGTCCAGGGTGGTGGCACGCCAGCGCTGCAGCGCCGTCAGCGCCAATGCCAGCGCGCAGCAGGTGAGCAGCACCGCCAGCTGCACATTCACCTGCAGTACCAGCCCCAGCGCCACCCCGAGCAGTGCCGAGTGCGCCAAGGTGTCGCCGTAGTAGGCCATGCGCTGCCATACCACCAGCGTCCCCAGTGGGCCGCTGATCAGTGCCAGCAGCAGTCCCGCCGCCAGCGCGTACAGCAAGACATCAACCACGGCCCTGCTCCCTGTCAGTGGCCGCGTTTTGCGGCTGGGGTTTTGCGTTGACCACATCGCCGTGCATGTCGTGGCGGTGGTCGTGGCGGTGGCGGTAGGGCGCCAGCGCGTGGGCGTGGCGTTCACCGAACAGCGACAGGTAGGCGGGGTCGCTGCTGATATGGGCGGGGTGGCCGTGGCAACAGATATGCTGATTGAGGCAGACCACGCTGTCAGTCTGCGCCATCACCCAGTGCAGGTCATGGGACACCATCAGCACGCCGCATCCGAGGCGGTCGCGCAGGGCTGAGATCAGTTCGTAGAGTTCGGTCTGGCCGGCGATGTCCACGCCCTGGGCGGGCTCATCCAGCACCAGCAGCTGCGGCCGGCGCAGCAGTGCCCGCGCCAGCAGCACGCGCTGGGTCTCGCCGCCGGAGATGTCCTGCATCGGGCTGCTACCCAGCGCTGCGATGCCGGTCTCGGCCAGGGCTGCGGCAATGGCAGTCCGCGGCGCCCGCGACAGCGCCAGAAAGCGGTTGACCGTCATCGGCATGGCGGGGTTGAGCTGCAGCCGCTGCGGCATATAGCCGATGCGCAAGCCCGGCCGGCGCCACACGCGGCCGCGCTCGGCTGTCAGCAGTCCCAACACCAGTTTGACCAGCGTGGTCTTGCCGGCGCCGTTGGGGCCGATCAGTGATACGATCTGGCCGGCGACCAGGCTCAGGTCGATATCCTGTAGCAGCCACTGGCCGTCGCGGGCGAGCCCGGCGCCCTCCAGTCGCAATAGTTCGGCGGCTTCAGTGCTCATCGCCGGCCTCCCGCTGCTGGCAGTTGGGGCAGCAGCCCACCACCTCCACGCACTCGGCCTCAACCGCAAAGCCGTGCTGGGTGGCGCACTGGGCGATGGCCTGGTGCAGCGGCGCGGTGTTGACCTCCACCGTGGTGTGACAGTGGCGGCAGATCAGGAAGTGGCCCTGGTGGGGGTGGCTGGGATCGTCGCAGCCGATAAAGGCGTTGAGTGAGGCGATGCGGTGCACCAGCCCCAGTTCCTGCAGAAAATCCAGCGCCCGGTACACCGTGGGTGGTGCCGGGTGGCACTCGCCGCGCTCGGCCAGGCGCTCGAGAATGGCGTAGGCGCCCAGCGGCTGGTGGCTGTCCCAGACCTCGGTCAGCACCTGCTCGCGAATGCGGGTGAGCTTGGCGCCGCGCTGCCGGCACAGCTGGCGCGCGGTGCTCAGGGCGTCGGCTACACACTGGCGGTGGTCGTGGCGGTGGTAGGCGGTGGGGGTGGCCACAGCGGGCTCGCACCTCGGAAGAATTTAAATGTTATAATATTGCATTGTTGACTGGGAGAACAAGCGGGTGAAGTTGTCGAAGGCCCTAATTGTGGCGCTGTTTGGGCTGCTGCCGATGGCAGTGTCTGCCGGCGAGCGGCTGCTGGTGGTGAGCAGTATCAAGCCGGTGGCGATGCTGGTCAGCGCGGTGGCGGGCGACACCGTCGACAGTCGCCTGCTGCTGCCGCCCACCGCCTCTCCCCACGACTTTCAGCTGCGCCCCTCCGAGGCGAAGCTGCTGCGCCGTGCCGACGCCGTGTTCTGGGTCGGGCCGCGGCTGGAGCGCTTCCTGGCCGGGCCGCTGGCCTCGGTGCCGGCGGCGGTGGCGCTGATGGGGGCCGATGTCGGCCAGCGCGGCGGTCACGGCCATGACCACGGTCACGACGACGCCCATGTGTGGATGAGTGTGATCGAGGTGGAGCGCATGGTGCGCCGCATCGCCTCGGTGCTGTCGGCGCGCTTGCCCCAGCGCAGCGCCTACATCCATGCCAACGCCGCGCGCTTTATTTCTGAGCTGGAGCGCGCCCACCTGGATCTGTCGGCACTGCTGCTGCCGGTGCGCGAACGCCGCTACCTGCTGCTGCACGACGGCTACAGCCACTTCGAGCGCGATTACCGCCTGCGCCACGCCGCGGTGCTGAGCGGCACCCCGGACCAGCTGCCGGGTGCGCGCCATGTGGCGGCGCTGCGCCAGCGCCTGCTGGATGGCGAGTTTGACTGCGTATTTCGCGAACCCCAGTACGAGCCGGCGCTGCTGCGCAACCTGCTGACCGGGGTGGCGGTGACGGTGATCGAGCTGGATCCGCTGGGACTGGCGGCCGACAGCGGCGCCGAGGGCTTTCTGCAGTTCTACCGCCGGCTGGGCGAATCCTTTGCTGCTTGTGGCAAATAAACCGCACTAGCGCTGGTTGCGGCGCGGCGGTCTTTATCGGCTCGCTGCCACCCTGCTCGAGATTGCCGCGTCGCGGGGCCGCTGCACAGCGCGGCCCCGCTCCTCGCAATGACGGCGGAAATATTCGATAGAAAAAACCGTGTCACCGCGCCGCAGAAAAGCGCGGCACGGCTCCTCGCAATGACCGTGGTTTTTAACGGAGCGTTACTCGGGTGAGCCGGCGGAGTCGCTGCGGCT